>DASYZR010000097.1 GCA_035945995.1 bacterium | reverse complement strand
GTGCCAGCCGCTCCACCGGTTCGTTACTAAGAACCTATCCCAAAAGCCTTTGGTAAGGTGCTATTCACTCTGATGTGTCATTCCCGCCCGCTAGCCCAACTTCCGCAGTTGAGGCATCGTTGAAAGAATTTTAGGCTCTCTTCGGGATCGGTGCGACCCGGAGAGGGCCGTATTATTTGACGTGGCGCGGAGCGGAGCGATCGCGATGGCGTGATCATGCGGTGTAGTGAAGACCAACCCTCTTGCAGCCACGGCCGGCGTTCGTATGATGAGGACAGATGTACGTGCGGCGCTGTTACCGGACGAAGAATGGGAAGCGCCACGGCTATTGGGCGCTCGTGGAATCGTATCGCACGACCCGCGGCCCCCGGCAGCGGGTCGTCGCGTATCTGGGCGAAGTGGATGCGCACGGCCGAATGGCGCTCCCACCGGGCGACGGTACGTATCAACAGTCATTGTACGAGACGCGCGAGCCCCGGTGGGTCGAGGTGGATCTCACCCGCGTGCGCGTGGAGCGGACGCGGGACTTCGGTGGTCCGTGGCTGGGGTCCACGCTGCTTCAGCGCCTCGACGTGCCGCGGTTTCTCGAGGAGCGGTTCCCACCAGGCCGGATGGAGATTCCCTGGCCGGCGATGGCGCTGGTCCTCGTGCTCGGCCGCCTCTGCGCCCCGAGCAGCGAACTGCACCTGGCGGAGCACGTGTACGGCGCCAGTGCGCTGCCGGATTTGTTGGGTGTGCCGGCCGCCAAGGTCAACGAGGATCGGCTCTACCGGGCCCTCGATCAGCTGCTCCCGCACAAGACTGCGCTGGAGGCACATCTCAAAGACCGGCTCGGTCGGCTCTTTGCGATTCGGTACGATTTGCTGCTCTATGATGTGACGTCGACCTATTTCGAAGGCGAGGCCGCCCGCAATCCGCAGGCCCAGCGCGGCTACTCGCGCGATCACCGCCCGGATTGCAAGCAAGTCAATCTCGCCTTGGTGGTGACGCGCGAGGGCTTGCCGCTGGGGTACGAGGTCTTCGCCGGCAACCGGAGTGATGTCACGACGCTCGAAGAGATCGTCGAGACCATGGAGCGCCGCTACGGCGCCGCGGACCGCATCTGGGTGCTGGATCGCGGGCTGGTGAGTGAAGACCACGTCGCCTGGCTCAAGGCCCACCAGCGACGGTACATTGTGGGGACGCCGAAGAGCCTGCTGCGCCGCTTCGCGCGGGAGTTGGCGGCGGAGACCTGGCAGCGGGTGCGAGACGGGGTCGAAGCGCGGTTGTGCGCCGCGCCGGAGGGCGATGAAGTGTTCATCGTGTGCCGGAGTGCGGCACGGCGCACGAAAGAACGCGCGATGCATGACCGGTTCGAGCGGCGGATCACCGAGGGCCTCGAGGCGATCGCGGCCAGCTGCCGCCGGCGGGCCCACTCGGCGGTCGCCATTGCCCAGCGCGTCGGACGGCTCCTCGGCAGCAACTCCCGCGCCGCCAAGCTCTTTCATGTCGAAGTCGGCAGCACCAAGCGCGGGGCGGCGACGGTGCGGTGGACGATGTCGCCCGCCTGGCGTGAGTGGGCCCGCTTCAGCGAAGGCTGTTACGTGCTCCGCAGCAATCTCGTCGAGTGGGACGCCGAGGACCTCTGGACGGCCTATATCCACCTCACGGACGCGGAGACGGCCTTTCGGATTCAGAAGTCCGACCTCCAACTCCGCCCCATCTGGCACCAGAAAGAAACGCGCGTCCAGGCGCACATCTTGGTGTGCTTCCTCGCCTACGTGCTATGGAAGACCCTTGCCCGGTGGTGCCACGCCGTCGGTCTGGGAGAGGAACCGCGCAAGATCTTTGCCGAGCTGTCTCAGATCCGCCTTGTGGATGTGGTGCTCCCGACCCGCGACGGCCTCGAGCTGCGCAAACGGTGCGTCAGCCGGCCCACCGAGCACCAAGCCATCCTGCTCCAGCGGCTCGGCCTCAGCCTGCCGACCCACCTGGAGGCGGTCGGTTTGTAGTGAAGACCCGGCCCCGTTTTCCGTGAAAAACCGGGGGTTTTACCCCTCAACTGCGGAAGTTGGGCTAATGGAAGAACACCCGCAGGAAGATCGGCACCAGGATCGCGACGACAAGACCATAGAGAACCATGTCGACACGCGCGTCAACGCGACCCACACGCCCCTCGAGGTGGTCTACGCGTCCCTCGACACGGTCAACGCGCGCAATCACTCGCTGAATCTCCTCGTGCAGTTCGGTGCGAAGGACCGTGAATTCGGCCCGAAGATACGTCTGAAGATCCCGCAGTCCGCCTTCAAGAGAGGACATGCGCCTGTCGATCTGCTCGTAGCCGCCGTCGAGCCGGGCAATCCGGATCTCAAGCGGATCAGCTGCCACCAGACAACTCCACCGCACTAATCATATCACCGTTACTCAACTCCGAGGCCTCATCCGGCGCGCGCTGACTCCTGCACGAGACGTACTGATGCCTCAGAACCCCTGTTACCGGAGCCTGACGAAGCGTCATCACACCGAACCAGATATTTGCCGCCAGCGTCCCGCTCGTATTGAGGATACATCACCCAGGCGATTGAGTAATTCGAACGCTTGACCGTGGTCTGGATTGAAAACCAGCGCAGGTCCGGGTTGCCCTTACAACCGGGCATCACGGTGAATGAGAAATCGCGCTCACCGCGATGCTGACGGACCAGACCATTGATTCGCGTAATAAGTTGTTCAATTGGTTCGGCATAACCGTGACGCTCGTTGAACATAAGGACATAAATCTTACCCGCTCCTATGGCGGAGATTAGGAGCAGCGCGACTACGATCACCGACCTTATCGTCGCTGCGAGAGGGCCTGTGCGCGGCTCACATGGGACCGCTACAAAATGGAAGGCCGCCAGCAGGAAAAGAAGGGCAAAGGTGTAGGCGTAATAGCTGTTGTTGAAGAACTGGCCTTCGACGCCTCTTGGAAGGGCGCGTTGGGCAACAATCGTCGCCGTGTAGACGATGCCGAGTCCCAGGAACAATACCGCCATTTGGACATCGCGAAGTCGCTTCCTATTGCGCTGTGCCGCGAGGCTGGCGGCGACAAGCGCGACGACAATCATGGTGTTGCCCGGGTGCGTGCCGGACAGTTTGAAATCAGCCGTTATGCGGACGCCGGGGTAAAGGATAGTTGCGGCGGGGAGGAACATCTCGCTGGTCCATTGGCGAGCATAAGCCACGGTGACAGCCGCGGTTCTTTCGATCGGAGGGTGGGGCAGATCAGTGGCTGCGGCCGGATAGTCGAGGTAATCGATGGCAGCATACGCGACGATCGCAAGCAGCAGGTGCCCGGCGGCCAGGGTATAAAGGCGGCGGTCGGTCCTGTTTCTCATCGCCGCCAGGGCGCAAAGGAGGGCGTACGCTCCCAACCCGGCAACACCCAACTCATAAGTAAACGCCGCGAGGGTCGCGCAGATGACCAGAACGGCCGCGCGTCCCGCAGACGGTCGAGCCGTGAAGCGCCGGTACCAGATCGCCGATTGCACGAGGAGAAGACAAAACAGAAGATACCCGCCAAGGTGCTGCCACGCCACCATTTCGCTGCCTGCGTAGAGCGTCGCGAAGAAAGCAGATGCGGCGAAAGGCAGCCAGGAACACTCCAGTGTTGCACCCACGCCCCGTAGGCACCCGCGGAAGTAGGCGAACAGGCTCAAGACTACGGCGACATGCAGCCCAAGACTCGTCGCTTGCCAGGCCAGCAAATTGTAGCCCCATAGCCATTTCTCGACGCCAAGGAGGAAATAGAGACCCGGCCGGAAGAGCGCGAAATCGCCGATGGAATGCGTGCGGTTGAAGTCAAACGCACCGAATGTGAGATTCCAAAAGTCGTTGATCTTGGCGGTGCGGTAGAAGTAGATTAACTGATCGGCACGTGCGACGCCGTAGAGGTCATGATAATAAGTTGCGAGCGTGATCGCGCCAAGGGCCACCAACTGAACCGCCGTTCTGGAGAACAACCTCGAAATCATTAGCTTGCGATAATTTTGGTGCGCGCAAGGCTCATGGCAACTAGAGGCCAGGTCGACCTTGTCGACCCCCGCAGTCTCGACCTCCTCACGACCGGGCAACGTAGTGGCTGACGCGTTGCCAGAGAGACCGAGGGAAGTACAGCAGTACAGAGTAACTCTGCGGAGGTTCTCGTTCCGTCGACACCGGACGCAGACCGTCCACCATTTACCAATCGTCGTCCGTCATCGGAATATCGGCCATCACAGCCCGTCGGCCATGCCGGCCAGCATACGGGTGCGGCAGGTCTCCTGACACGACCGCGTGGATGCCGTGAGGCGGTTACACGCGACGCGGCTCACGCCGTCTGCGAGTACGGCCGCGCCAGCGGAAACGAGGCCATCTCCCGAATATGCTCCACCGTCGGGCGGCCGAACTTGCGCTCGACCATCTCGAGGTACCGGGGACTCGAGAAGTACACCTGAAACGCGCGATCCCGGAACCGGAGCACCTCGAGGCCCGAAATGTGCTTCGTGGGCAGGGGCAGCGTGTCGCGGGCGTGCTGCGAGTATCCGGCCCACGTCGCCGGGAGCGGCCACCCCTGTTGGACCGCGAGCGTGTAGAGGGGCGAGCCGGGATAGGCCATCGTGGAATAGAAATTGGCGAACTCGCAGTTGAGCTCGAGCGCCATGTCGAGCGTCTCCTGCATCGTGCCGAGATCGTCCTCGGGCAGTCCGAAGATGTAGTTCCCAAGGACGTTGATGCCGCCGGCCCGCACGCGCTCGATGGTCTTGAAGATCTCGTCCTGCTCGAAGCGCTTGTCCACGTCCGCGCGCACGCGTTCGCTGCCCGCCTCGATGCCGAAACACAGCCAGTTGAAGCCGGCCCGCTTCAACTTCTCGACGGTATCCTCGCCCCGCACGGTGTCGATCCGGGCGTACGCCCAGATGTTGAGATCGTGGCCCCGCTGGATGAGCAGGTCGCAGATGCCGTGCACGTGTTTCATGTTGAGCACGAACATCTCGTCGGCAAACTTGATGTTCCGCACCCCGTACTCGCTCACCAGGCGGTCGATCTGCGCCACGGTGGTCTTGGGGTCCCAGAACCGATAGCTGTTGACCGCTTCCTTGTACCCCAGCACACGCTCGCCGCTCTTGTACGGCGCCTGGATGCAGCAGAAGCTGCAGTGGTACGGGCAGCCGAGCGTCGTGTAGAGCGACGCATACGGCTCGCGGGTGAGATCGCCAAAGCAGTGCCAGTTGTGGGCCCGGTACCGGTCCATCGGAAGGAGGTCCCACGCCAGTTCCGGCATCTCCGCATCGAGATCGCCGACCAGCGGCGCGGGCGGGGTCGTGCGCACCGTCCCGCCGTCCCGGTACCAGAGTCCCCGGACCTTTGCGTAGTCCGGGTGCGCCGATCCGAGCGCCTCCAGGAGATCGAGCAGCGTGCACGGGCCTTCCCCGCCGCACACGAAGTCCGCCGCCTCCTCGCGGAGCGTGCGCTCAGGCAAGGCCGCCACATGCCCGCCGACCAGCAGCACGTTGAGCTCGGGGGCCGCCTGCTTCACAGCGGCGCAGATGGCGCCGGCCGAGGGCATCACTTGCGTCGACGCCGAGGGTTGATGGCCGTAGGCGACGACGGCGACGAGGCGCGGCGACGCAGCGGCAACGCGCCGCGCCGTCTCCTCGGGGCTCAGGTCCTCGGCGTGACTGTCCACGATTTCGACGGCGTACCCTCGGCGCCGCGCGAACGTGGCCAGGAGCCCGGTCCACACCGGCGGCTCGATCGCCGAGAGCGTCGACCCGAGCGACTGATAGATCTGCCGCCGGGCGCCCGGATTCACGAGCACCAGATCGAGCGGTCGCCCCGTCATACCGCGCTCCTCTCCGCCGGCATCCCGGCGGTCATCTCACGCCTCCGCCGGCACCGACAGCACGGTGTCGCAGATATGGTTGACGTCGTCCGTCGTCAACAGCGGATGGTTCGGCAATTGAAACCCGCCGAGATGGATCTTGTCGGCGACCGGGAAGACGATGGTGCCGTACCGGTCGGTCCAATACGGCTGACGCGACATGTTGCCGCCGCCGAGCGGCCGCGTCTCGATGTGACCGGCGCGAAGCGCCTGCGCGATCCGCTCGCGGTGGTCCTGCGACGGCGCCACGGCCGCGAACGAGATGCTGGCAATGGCCGCCCGGTCGCACCGCTGGTAGTGGAAGCCGGGCGCGCGGCCAAAGCGCGCCTGATACGCCGCGTGGTTCTCGACTCGCCGCCGGACGACCTCGTCGAGCCGCGCGAGCTGCGACAGACCGATCCTGGCGTTCAGGTCGGTCGACCGGACGTTGAAGCCGGGGTAATAGAACGTGAACGGCCGGTTGAACTCGATGACGTCCCGGCTGCGGGCCTGCTGCTCCTCCCGCTCGGGCGCGAGATCCTTCGGCCAGCCGTGCGCGCGGGTCTGCGCCAGGATGTCGTGCAGCCCGGCGTCGTTCGTACAGACCATCCCGCCCTCGATCGTGGACATGTGATGCCCGTAGTAGAACGAAAAGGCGCTCAGCTCACCAAACGTCCCGACGAGGCGGCCGTCGTACCGCGACCCGGTCGCCGCGCACGCGTCCTCCATCAGGACGAAGCCGTACCGCTCCCGCAGGCGGAGCAGCCCCTCCATCTCGTTCGGCACGCCGAGCACGTGCACGGCGATCACCGCGGCCGGGCTCTCGCGCCGCAGCAGCGCCTCCAGGTGATCGAGATCCACGCCGAACGTCGTCCAGTCCGCTTCGCACATGATGGGCTCGAAGCCGAGCTGGATCGCCGGCATCACCGTCGTCGCCCAGCTGATCGCCGGCACGACGACTTTGGTATTCTTCAAGCGTCCGGAATACAGGAGGCTGCAGTACATCAAGAGGATCGCCGACGAGCCGGAATTCACGAACGTCGCGTGCCCGACCCCGAGCCACTCCGCCCACCGGCGTTCGAACTCCCGCACGAGCGGCCCTTGGGTCAGCCACGGATCCGTCTCGAGCCAGGCGACGAGATCCCGCAGGTCGTCGCGGTTGATGGTGCGGTCCGCCAGCAGATACTGCCTGGTCACGCTCGGTCTCCCGGCCCCGGGTGCGGTCATCCTGTTCCGAACCTCCTAAAACGGCCCTTTGAACGCCACCAGCTCCGGCGCTTCCAAGGCGGCCGGGGTCCACGCGCCGGCCTCGCCCCGAACGAGCCGATAGGCCGCAGACGCGATCTGCTCCACCGTCGGGTAGAAGAGGTCCTGCAGGTTCTTGGTGGTCGGACAGACGACCGGGGCGTACCCCATCCGGCACACCTGGAGGCGCCGTACGCCCTGGAGATGCTCGACCACGCGGGCCACGATCTCCGCGGTCACGCCGCACGCGGTCCAGGCGGTGTCCACCACCACGAGCCGTCCGGTCTTGCGCACCGATTCTACGATGGTCTCCGTATCGAGCGGGCTCACCGACACCGGATCGATGACCTCGGCATGGATCCCGGCCTGCTCGAGACTGCGCTGCGCGCGCAGGCACTCCACCGCCATGTACGAGATCCCGACGAGGGTCACGTCGTCACCCTGGGCCAGGGTCCGCGCTTTGCCGAACGGGACAGCGTAGGCGTGCTGGGGAACGTGCCCCTTCTGCGCATGAAGCATCCGGTGCTCGACGAACATCACCGGATTGTCGTCCCGGATGCTCTCGACAAGACAGCCCTTGGCGTCGTACGGCGTGCTCGGCGCCACCACCTTGAGCCCCGGCACGTGCGCAAAGAGCGCGTGGAGACCCTGGGAATGCTGCGCGCCCTGCCCCCAGCTCCGTCCGATGATCGACCGGACGACGATCGGGACGGAAACCGCCCCGCCGTACATGTACCGGCTCTTCGCGGCGATATTGATGAGCTGGTTCATTGCCAGCAGCAGGAAGTCCATCCGGATGTGCACGTGGATCGGCCTCAGCCCCGAGAGCGCCGCGCCGATCGCCACCCCCGTCATCCCGTCTTCGGACAACGGGGTGTCGCTCACCCGTGCGGGACCGAATTTTGCCTGCAGGCCGCGGGTGGTCCCGTAAATCCCCCGGAAGTCGTCGACGCCGATGCCGAGCACGACGACCGAGGGATCCCGGTCCATCTCCTGCTCGGTGGCTTCGCGGATCGCCTCAGCGTACGTCAGCAGGCGCTCCATGCGCTGACTCCTTGAAGAGGTCTGTGGAGAGTGCTTCGGGGTCCGGGAACGGACTGCGCTCCGCGAACTCGAAGGCCCGGCGAACCTCCGCCAGCACTTCCTCTTCGATCGCCCGGCGGACTTCCGGCCGCAGGAGGTCGCCCGCGCGCGCCACCGGATCGAGGCGGAACCAGGGTTCCGCCTCGTCTCGCGACCGGTACCCGGCGTCAAAATCCTCGTTCGGCCCGACGTGCTCTCGCCAGCGGTAGGCGCGGCATTCCAGGAATCTCGGGCCCGAGGCACCACCTCGTATCGCGTCGACGGCGTCCCGGGCGGCCTCGTAGATCGCAGCGGCGTCGGAATCGTCGATCCGCGCAGCCGGGATGCCGTAGGCGCGCGCCCGATCGAGCAGGTCGGAGGACGGCTGGCGGGCGCCCTGCGGCGAGTGGATCGCGTAGAAGTTGTTCTCGCAGACGAAGAGCACCGGCAGGCGCTTGAGGGCGGCAAAATTCATGCTTTCGTGGAACGCCCCCTCTTCGACGGCGCCGTCCCCGAAGAAGCTCGCCACCACGGCCGGCTTTCCCCGAACGCGCAGTCCCCACGCGAATCCCACGGCCTGCGGGATCGTCGAGGCCACCACGGCCGACGTCCCCATCACGCCCGCCGCCGGGTCGATCAGATGCATCGACCCGCCCTTCCCGCCGGCGCATCCCGTGGCCTTCCCGTACAACTCGGCGATCATGCGCGGCAAATCGCCGCCCTTGGCCAGGTACAACGCGTGACTCCGGTACGTGCCGAACACGACGTCCGCTGGCTCCAGGGCCTCGCAAACACCCACCGACGCCGCCTCCTGCCCGATACTCAGGTGCACCGGACTCTGGATCTTGTCGGTCGGGTAGACGTCCGCGAGCGCTTCCTCGACACGGCGAATTCTGAGCAGCGCCCGGTAGAATCGGGCGTCGCGGCTCGCGGACACGTGTTCCGGCCCTAGCGCCACGAGATCACCTCTCGTGCAATCTCGAGGATGTAGGCGAATCCCCACAGCACGTGCAGCCGCTTGCGTCCCCCGATCCGCGCCGGCTCACTCCCCGGAATCTCCGTCACCCGGAGACGCCGCTTGGCAGCCCGGATGCTCAGCAGCGGCTCCCAGCCCACACGCTTGCCGAAGACCGCCTCCTCAGGCCAGTACGAGGCCTCCTTGTCGAGATCGAGGGTGCCGATCAACTCCCGCCGGTAGGCGCGGAACATGACCATGGCGTCAGTATACCGCGCCCGGAACAACAGGTTGATGGTCCGGGTAAACACCAGGTTCGCTAGCCCGGACACGGTGTCGTCGTCGTCGCTGCGGGCCCCGTCTGCGTAGCGGGACACGATCACCATGTCGTAGCCCTCGCGGATCTTTTCGATGAGCGGCGGGATCAGTTCGGGGATCGAGTTGCCCTCCGGGCTGAACGTGATGATGACGTCGCCGGTGACCTGGGACAGCGCATCGAGGTAGGCAAAGCGCATGCCCGGGCGCCGCTGGTCCACCACCGCATACCCGCGCTCCCGGAAGTACTCGGCCGTGCCGTCCGTGGACCCGCCGTCGACGACGAGGATCTGATCGCACCACTCGGGCCTGACCCGGGGCATGATCTCGCGCACGCCGTGGATTTCGTTGAGGACCGGGAGCAGCAGCGTCACCTTCACGGAGACGGAACGGTGGCGTCCGCCCGCTGCCGCCGTGCCTCACGCCGCCAGTGATCGAGCAGGTGCCGCAGACTCTCCTCGAAGCCGATGCGCGGGGCCCACCCGGTGGCCTGGATGAATTTGTCGATGCACGGGATCTGCAGGGTCACGTCTTTCGGCCGGACGAGCGCGGGATCCAGCCGGGTCGGAATCGGCACGCGGGCCAGCGCGACCAGTCGCGCCAGGCACTCGCCCACGGTCATCGTCGTCGTGCCGCCGATGTTGTAGACGTCGCCGGGCCGGCAGAACCGCAGCGCCTCCCAGTAGGCCCGCATCGCGTCGCGCACGTCCAGGAAGGTGCGGACGGAGTCGAGGTTGCCGTGGACGAGCTCCGTCGCCAGGCCTTCCTCGATCCAGGCGATCTGCCGCGCAAACGCCGTGGCGAAGAGATCCGTCCGCCGCGGGTTGAGGTAGGTGAACATCCGCGTGCGGACGATGCGCATGCCGTACGCCGCGAAGTAACTCCAGCCGAGCAGGTCCTGCGCGGCCTTGGACACCGCGTACGGGCTGACCGGCCGCAGCGGCGCGTCCTCGCGGATCGGCACGTCCGCCGGATCGACCTGCCCGTAGACCTCGGACGTGCTGCAGAGCTGGACCAGCGGATCGAGCCGGAGGTACCGGATCGCCTCGAACAGGTTGCTGGTGGCGAGGATGTTGTTCTGCAGCACGACGCCGGGGGTCTCGAACGACGCGCGCACGTTGGCGTACGCGGCGAGATGAAACACCCCGTCCGGCCTCGCCCGCCCCAGCGCGGCCAGCACCGAGCCGAAGTCGAGCAGGTCGCACTCGTGCACCGTAACCCGGCCGCCGAAGAGGTCCCGGTCCCGGGCGGCGCTGTGCCAGCGCGCGATGCCGTGGACCTCGACCTCGGGATGGTGCTCCAGGATGTACTCGGCGAGATAGCTGCCGCCCGACCCGGCCACCCCGGTGATCAGGACGCGGTGCAACGGTGGCGTCATGCCGCCCGGTGCCCCGCGCCGACGACCATTATTGGGTGCCACCGGGTGGACGGTCTACGGCCGTGGACTCGCGAAACGGCCGGAGGACGCGGGCGGCTCGGTCTCGCTCTTCCGCCGAATAGTCCTGCTCTGGATCGAAGAAGACGACCTGGCTGCCGCCGAAGGAGAACCCGAACGGCACGTGCAGCAGGCCGCTGAGCTGCTCGCGCACCCGCTGGCGGTTGTGGGGCTCAACGAAGAGCAGCATGAAGCCGCCGCCGCCGGCGCCGGTCAACTTGCCGCCGATGGCTCCGGCCGCCCTGGCCTGATCGTAGAGACCATCGATCTCGCGGTTCGAGACCCGCGCGCCGAGACTGCGCTTGGCTTCCCACGCATCGTGCAGCAGCCGTCCAAAGCGGGCGAGATCTTTCCCCTCGTTGAGAATCGCGAGCCCTTCCTCGACCATCTCCCCGATCGCCTGCATGTGATGGCCGTTGGTGCTCGTGCGTTGAATATAGCTTTCGGCGATGTCCGACGCCGTACGGCTGATGCCTGTATAGAACAGCATGAGGTGGCTGTTCAGCTCGTCGATGAGGTCGGCGTGGAGCGTCACCGGGTTCACCGAGATCTTTCCGTCTCGTGAGAAAACAATATGGTTGAGCCCACCATAGGCGGCCAAGACCTGATCCTGAGACCCGACCGCCTCCTTGAGGCGCTCCTGCTCGATGAACACGCTTTCCAGCGCCAGTTGTTGCTTGCTCGGCATCTGCCCCTTCAGCGCGTAGAGCGCATGGAGCAGACCGACCGTAAAGGCCGAACTCGAGCCCATGCCGCTGCGTGCCGGCAGATCGCCATCGTGGTGGATCTCGACCCCGCGCTCAATCCCGACGTGGCGCAGCACCTCGCGCACGGCCGGATGCTGGATCTCGTCCAGATGCTGGCACATTTCGATCTTCGAGTACATGATGCGGATGCGATGCTCGAAAAATGGCGGCAGGTACCGGCATGTAAGATAACTGTACTTGTCGATTGTCGTCGCAAGCACCGCGCCGCCGTGCTCGCGGTACCACGCGGGGTAGTCGGTCCCCCCACCGAAGAACGAGACCCGAAAAGGGGTCCGCGTGACAATCACCTAGACGTCACTCCCGCCTCAGCCCCTGCTCCAGCCCTGCGCGACCGTTTGTGCAAGCAAGCCCCGCCGCCAGACTAACATCTTTCCCACGTCGCGACCACGTCCAGAATGGCGCCGGCCCGGCGAACCTATCGGCCGGCTGCGTCGACCCCGTGCCGGCAATGCGTTACGATACATGGATAATCGACCGCCCACCACTACCCGCCTCGGGTAGTCTCGGGGTAGGATCGTCGCTTCCGGCGGTACCCGCCGATGCACGAGACCAGCGCAGGAGCAGAAACGGCGGGGCCGAACCTCGGGTGGGCCCCAGCCTTGGTGGATGGGATGGCGGATTTGAGATTGAGTCGAAGGGAAGGAGGCTGACGCGCCATTGCGCTTAGTACCGCGGCGGATCCTGTGGTCGCCGTTCTTCCTCGCGCTGCTTCCGTCGGTACTGTTTTATACGGTGATCCTGTCGCGAAATTGGATTCCCATTCACGACGGGTTCCAGGTCACCAACATCGCCCATTTCATCTTCAACGAAGCGCTCACGCATCATGCGGTCCCGCTGTGGTATCCCTACATCAATTACGGTGTCGACATCAACTGGTACTTTGCCTTCACGATCGGGCCGTCGCTTGCCACCATGCTCGCGGTGGCCCGACTGCTGGGCCGGGGCGACTTGTTGCAGTACTTCTACCTCGGCATGTTTCTGGACGAAGTCGTCCTGCTCACCGGGACATATTTGCTCGCGCGCACGCTGTTTAAGCGCCGGTTGACGCTCGTCTTCGTCTGCATCACGATGACCGGGTCCATCCTCTGGTTTGCGCAACCGTGGTTCAATTTCCATCTCTACTACTTTGTTCCGCTCAGCGCCTACCTCGTCCTTACCGGCTTTGCCCGCAACCAGCTCTGGCGCGTACTCGCCGGTGGACTCGCGCTTCTCGTCTCCGAATTCGGCAACCTTCCGTACTTCCCGGTGGTGCACGCGCTTACGTACGCTCTGCTTGTCGCGGGAGCGTGGTGGACGCACGGCTTCGACATCCGATTGGCCTTGCGCCGCGCGGGGGCGCGCGAGGTGGCTGTGCTGGCCGCGTGCGCCCTCACCGCCGCGGTGTATCTGGTGCTGCTCGCATACGGAGTCAACCACATCAACTACGACGCCGGACGGACGAACGGCGCCGTCGTAAGCCCCGAGAGTTTCCTCACCTACGCCGAGGGGATCGGGCTCTCGAAGTTCGCGGAGCTCATTACGGGTGTATCGTGGGACCTCGATGCCAACGCCTACTTCGGTGTGCTCGGTTTTGGGTTAGTGGTGTTCGGGCTGCTCTGGGCGCCGGAACGGCGCATGACGCCGTTCTTCTTGACGGCCGCGTTCTTCACCCTGCTGTCCCTCGGGAAGGATTCATTCGTCGCCCCGCTCGTGGCCGAGATCCCCGGGGTAGCCTACTATCGCCACATTGGACTGGTGCTCCCGCTCATCAAGGTGATGCTGGTGGTGCTCTCCGGGTTCGGCCTCGAGGCGCTCATCGAGGCCCGGCAGGACCACGCGCACAGAGCATATCTGATCCTCGCGGCGATCCTGGGCGTGATGCTGCTTCCCGCGCTGGTGTTGCCCGCGTTCGGGGCAATCAACCTGATGCGGAGCGGGCATCAACAGGTGTTCGCGGAGCTGACCGACGCCACCAGCGGGTTTGCTCAGTTGCAGAGGCTTCTGAATCGTATGGCCTTTGTCGCACTGGTGTATGTGACCACCATCGCCGTGCTGCTCGCTCCGCTGCGGACGCGGACGACCGCGACAGTGATGGGGATCCTGCTGCTGGTGATCCAGGGTGTGGACGTGTACAGCTACCGCATGTCCCAGTTTCAGCAGCACATGGTGCCCATCGACGCGAGCTACCGCAGCCTATTTGCCTTCGCAGAGAAACCGTTCGCCATGGAGCGCACCCGGGACCCGATGAGCAGCGCGGCCTTTCGCGTGGTGGCGTCAAGCCTCAGCGAGCCCATCAGGCCGAACTGGTACAATCAATGCGCCAGACTGGAAGAGATGCACTGTTACTACGACTTTTGGAATACGGAGAGAGGGACACTCTACAATACGATCGAACCGTTCGTCGGCGTCGATCCGTGCCGCAGCGTCTTCCGCGTGGACTATTGGTTCCCTGGCGTGGACACGTTCTACCGTGCGGCGACCGGCATGCCGCTGCACGATCTGAACACCTTGCCGGATGGCTATGTGCCCCGCCTCATTTCCTTTCCTATCGGCGACAAGCGCGTCGAGAAGGCCATCGGCTGTGAGTTTCCAAAGCTGCAACTTTTCTCCACGGTAACCGTGATCCGCGAGGAACGCGAGATGGCACGGTTCATGTACGATCCCCGGTACACCGGCGACCTCCTGCTGGCTTCAGGGCGAGACTACGCGTCGTACCTCGGACAGAACCGTGGGGCCGAACCGGCGGAAGTCGCAGACGATCAAGCCGGCGTACGGCCCGGCGCGAACACGCGGGTCGGTGGCCGGGTCCGCGTGCTGCGCGCCACGGCAAACACCGTGGTGGTGCGTACCGCGCTGCCCCGTGGCGCGGGGCCGTCCTGGTTGTACTTCGCAGACGCCTGGCACCCGTTCTGGTACGCTCAGGTCAACGGTATCGCGGCCCCGATCCTGCGCGCCAACTTCGGCTTCAAAGCCGTTCGGGTCCCGGGGGGCACGGCGATCGTACAGTTCGCGTACAGATCCGGCACGGTCTCAGGCGCGCTCGCCGTCGCGCAGGTCGTGTCGATCTCTGCGATGCTTGCCGTCCTTGCCGTCGCGGCTCGCCTGTTGATCCACCCATGAACGGAGGATAAACGACTTCGGCGATCCCCGACCGAACGGCGGCGTCATGCCGCCGGCCGCGTCAGTCGCCCTCCGCCGTCTCCCCGTTGCCGAAGAGCGCGCGCTCCACCAGGTCGCACACGATGTGCTCGATCGCGAGATGAGCTTCTTGAATGTACTGTACCCGGTCGCTCGGAACGGCGACGCCGACCGTGGCCATCCGGGCGAGGCGGCCCCGCCGTCCGGTCAGTGCGATAGTTTGCATACCCGCGGCATGGGCGGCCTCGACGGCCCTGACGATGTTCGACGATTCGCCGCTGGTGCTGATCGCGATCAAGACGTCGCCCGGCTTTCCAAACGCCTGCACCTGCCGCGCGAACACCTCGTCGAGGCCGGTGTCGTTGGCCACCGCCGTGAGCACGGACGAGTCCGTCGTGAGGGCGGCGGCCGGCAGGCCGGGCCGGGGGAAGTCCGCGGTGAGGCGGTTGACGAACTCCGCCGCGAGATGCTGACAGTCGGCGGCGCTCCCGCCGTTTCCGCACAGCAATACTTTTCCACCCGCCCGGAACGTCGCCGCGATTAGGTCGGCCGCCGACACGATGGCAGCCGTCAGGCCCGCCGCGACCTCGCGTTTCAGCTCCGCGCTCTCCGCGAGATGCGCGCGCACCCGCTCCGACCGGTCAACGCCCACGCGTGTCACACATTCTCGAACGGACCCCGCGCCAGCATCCGATACCCTTTTCGCAACTCCGCGATCCCCTCTTCCAGTGAGCGCCGCGCTTCAAATCCGGCCTCGCGGAGACGCTGGTTGGAGACGATGTAGTCGCGCCGATCGGGATCACGGCCCACCGACGCAAACTCGATGCGGAAGTCGGGCACTTGCTCCTTCACCTTGAGTGCCAGCTGCTCTTTGGTCAAGTTTGCCGAGTCCAAGCCGACGTTATAGCACCGGCCCGCCATCGCGTCCGCGTGCCTGATTGCGTGAATCATGCAGTCGGCCACGTCGCGAATGTGGACGAAGTTGCGGCGAAAGTCCTTCTCAAAAATCACCAAATATCCATCCTTCACGGCCGCGTAGACGAAATGATTGACGAGGAGATCGACGCGCATCCGCGGCGACATGCCGAACACCGTGGCCAGCCGCAGGGAGATCGTATTCGGTGAACCCAACAACTCGGTCTCGGCCTGCGCCTTGGTCTGACCGTACAGCGAGACCGGCTCAAGCGGGGTATCCTCGGTGCAGTATGCCGCGCCGGGTTTCATTCCGTAGCCGCTGTTGGTCGTCGGGAACACGACGAGCTGGTTCGGGCTGCGGAGTCGATTGAGCAGGCACACCGCGTCCACGTTGAGCGCGCGGGCGAGCCAGGGATCTCGGTCACACGCTGGCGCTCCGACCACGGCCGCCAGGGGAATGACCACGTCCGCCTTCGTCAGCAGGCGGAGGACGAGACCTTCGTCTCTTGCGTCGCCGAATTCGAACGCGAATGCCGGGCTCGCGCACAGGTGGAACAGCGACCGCTGATGATGCGTCAAGTTGTCGAGCGCCGTCACGTAGTACCCGGCGTCGAGGAGATGCTCGCAGAGCACAGACCCCAGATACCCCGCGCCGCCGGTCACGAGCACCCGTGGCTCCATTACGGAGAGAACGGCTTCCGTGCGATTCGACGTTCTTCCTCCGACGGCGCCGCACCCCCCATTCTACCCGGCCCCGCCTTTCACGAACCGGTAGCCGAGGTGCGGGAGCGCGCGGAACGTGGTCGCGATTGTGGAGGGAGAGACCAGCTCCTCCACGCACAGCCGGACCCATTCGTCCAGGGCGAACATCCGCGTCAGCAGGTCTTCGTGCTCGTCGAAGGACGGCGGCTGCACCGGCCGGCAGCCGGTCGCCAGAAACGGGTGGCATTTCGTCCATGAGTTCCGGGTGTTCATGAACAAGGCGGGACCGAGCGACGTCACCTGTTGCGGCCGATATCCCGTCTCTTCCAGCAATTCCCGGGCCGCGGCGGCGTCGGCGTCCTCGTCACCGGCCTCCGCCACTCCTCCCGGCAGCTCCAGGACGATCCGATCGCACCCCTGCTTGTACTGCTCCACGGCAATCACGAAACCGTCCGTCGTGATCGGCACCACCGTCGACCAGTCCGCATGACCGAAGAGGATGTACTCGGCGTCGATGCCGGTGCGTGGATTGCGGAACGTTTGGCTGACGACTGACTTCCCGAATTTCTCCACCAGCACCGCCGGCCGACCAACTCGCACCCACGGCAACACGGAACCCGGCATGCCGATCCTCCCCGCTGACGTTCGTTTGACGGTGTCCCGAGGACCATGGTAGCATCAACGCCGGCATGGCCACGGGGGATGGCTCCTGACCGAGACTGCGGCCACCGTTTGCGCGGACCCCGTCTGGCGCCGGGCAGGCACCGGCGGGCGCCGCCCGGCGTGGGCGGCGCGCATGGTCCTCCCTGAGCTCCTCGCCCTTGCGGTGCTCGCGCTGGCGGTGGTCTTTCCGGCGCTGTCGCGCGGCGAGCTCATCGGCCGCGGCGAGATGACGCACGAGTACTCGCTGTACGCGTTCGTCGCCCGCGAGATCCGGATGGGCCGGCTCCCCCTCTGGAACCCGTACACCGTCGCCGGCAATCCCGGACTTGCCGATCCCGCCTCGAACGTCTTCTACCCGCTCACGGTCCCGCTCCTCACCCTGGGCTCCGTCACCGCGGCGCTCGACGCCATGGTGGTCCTGCATCTGGTCCTCGCGGGAGCTTTCATGCTGCTGTACCTCGGCAGTCTGCGGCTGTCGCGCCCCGCCGGGTTTGCGGGCGCCGCCGCGTACATGCTGTCCGGCGTCGCCGCCTGGCGCATCCTGTCCGGCGACATCCCGCGGCTCGCCACGTATGCCTGCGTGCCGCTGCTGTTCTACCTGGTCGAGGAGATCGCGTGCGGCCGGCAGCGGCTGGGCGCGGCCCTGCTCGGCGGCGTCGTCCTCGCCTGCCCGTTGCTCGCGGGAGAGACCCAGAATTTCACCTACCTGAGCGTGGCCGTCGCGGCTTACGCCGGCTTCCGGGTCGCCGCGCTCGCGCGGGATCGCCTGTGCGGCACGCACCTCCGGCGGGCGGCGCTGTGTCTCGCCGCGATGTTCGTCCTCGGGGCCGGCTTCGCGTCGATCCAGGCGCTGCCCACGTTGGAGAATTTCGCCGTATCGAACCGGCCGGGCACGGGGACCGGCTTTGCGCTGCTCGGGTCGATTCCGCCGGTCGGACTCGTGTCGCTGTTCGCGCCGCGCTTCTTCGGGGACGAGATCCACGGATGGTGGGGAGAAGCGGAGCTCGGGGCCCGCGAGTTCTATCCGCACGCCGCCAGCCTTCATACCGGCTTCTTTACCGTGGTGCTGGCGATCGCGGCTCTCGTGACGCGGCGAGACCGGTGGCACGTGCGGTTCTTTGCGCTGTTCGCAGGCGCCGTGCTCTGGCTCGCGCTCGGAAAGTTCGGCTACCTCTACCGGGCGGTCGCCCTCGTCCCGTTTCTGCGAAACTTTCGGGACATCGAGAACATCAATCTTCTCCTTCCGATGAGCGTGTCGGTCCTTGCCGCCGTCGGGCTCGAGCGGTATCTCGAGCCGGGGCACTCCCCGGAGGTCTGGCGCAACGTCGAGCGGGCCCTGGCCGTCGCGGTCGGCGCGGGCGTCGTGCTGGCCGCGTCGACGATCCTATCACCGTGGCGCATGGGTCCGGCGTTGCTGTCCCTTCCGGTGGTCCGGCACGCGGCCGTCGACAGTGCCGTCTTCGTCGCCGTCGCCTGGGCCGGCAGCGCATTTCTGATCCGGAGCCGTGCGGCGCGCCGCACGGCCCCCGCCTGGCTCGCCGCCGCCGCGATCGCGTTTCTCTTGGCCGGCGCGCTGTACGCCGCGGC
The DNA here is from genome assembly GCA_035945995.1 of bacterium. Lineage (NCBI taxonomy): Bacteria > bacterium. The sequence goes on along the minus strand of DASYZR010000097.1, from coordinate 100,060 downwards.
GCCCCTCATCGCCGCGGGCACCGACGCTCGTCCGATTGCGCAGGCGGACGCGATCACGAGATACCTCGGGCGGGACCGCTCGCTGTATCGGGTCTCTGGCTTCTACGATCGGGGCCCGATCTTCGGGGTGCAGGACACCGGCGGTGAGCCGAGCCTCCTGCTCGCGCGGTACCAGGAGTACAGCGACGCCCTCCAGGGACGCCCGCCCGACGCCTCCGAACGGCCGGAAGGACCGCATGGGGTGGCGATCCACGCGGGCTTCGATTCGCCGCTCCTCGATCTTCTGAACGTGAAATATGTCATCCTACGCGGGGCCGACATCCAGACGGCGCGCCTCGAGGATCCGTCCCGGCTCGATCAGGTGGCGCCAGACATTCTCATCTACCGGCGGCCGCACGTGTTTCCACGGGTCTTGGCGGCGGGCGGCTACCGGGTGATCCGCGGCCGGTCCGCCATTCTGCACGAACTGAATCGCCCCGGCTACGACCCCCGCGCCTTCGTCGTGCTGGAGCGCCGGCCGGCGCTTCCCCCCGGGTTCGCGGCCTGGGGCGGCCTGCCCGCACGAGGGGGCGCCGCCGGCCTACCCCCACTGGTGGGCCTTCCGGCGCGCGCCCGCATCACCTCGTACACGGATACCCGTGTTGAGATCACGGCCGAGTTCCCGCGTCCGGGATTCCTCGTGCTGAACGACATCTACTATCCGGCGTGGCAGGCGGAACTTGACGGGCGGCCCGCGCCGGTCTACCGCGCGAACTATCTTGTCCGGGCAGTGGCGGTCCCGGCGGGACGGCACGTCGTCCGATTCGAGTATCGCGACCGGATGCTGGCTCTCGGCCGCACCATCGCGCTGCTTGCGGGGCTGTGCGGCCTCGCCGCATGGGTCGTCGACCGCACGCGTCGAGACGGACCGTCCGAAACGCCCTGAATGTACCCGGTCAGCGATCGGGGGCGCTCAACGCCGACTCGACGACCGGCGCCACATCTCGCCGGAACCGTTCAAACGTGAAGCGTTCCTGGACCCACTGCCGTCCGGCCTCGCCCATGCGCCGGCGCAGCGGGGCGTCCTGAGCCATCCGGACCAGCACCGTTGCCACCGCGTCGGCGTCGCGGCCGTCGACGACGGCACCGGTCACGCCGTCCCGGAGCGCCTCGGGCGCCCCGCCGCCGTTTCCCGCGACCACCGGCCGCCCGAACGCCGCCGCCTCGATGTAGACGATGCCGAAGCCTTCGCCCGTCCAGCCGGCCGGCCGCCGCTCCGCGATCGACGGCATCACAAACATGTCGCAGCCGCGATATAGCGCCGGCAGGCCCTCACGGGGCACCCGCCCGGCGAACGTGACGGCATCCCCGACGCCCCGCTCCTCGGCGAGCGCCCGGAGTCGCGGACGATCGTCTCCGTCACCCGCAATCACGTACCGAGCGACCCCGGCGGCCGCGCGGACCGCGGGCAGCGCGGAGATGACCGCATCGCACCCCTTGTATCGTTCCTCCGCGGACAGCCGGGCCACCGTCAAGAGCGTCACCGTGTCGGTGTCCGGGGCAGGCCCGGCGGCGTCCTGCGCCGCTTGGAGCAGTGCCGGATCGACGGCGGGATGAATCACGGCGAGCCGGGCGGGAGACACGCCATGGGTTTCGGCGACAACCTGGGCCGTGAAATGGCTCACCGTCACGACCCGCTGCGCCCGCCGGAGCGCCGTCCGCCTCCGCGGCCCCAGCGGTCCCCAGACTTCGATGCCGTGTCCGATCACAAGATACGGAGTCCCGTGGAGGCGGAGCAGGAGATGTCCGACGGGGGCCAGCGCGACGTGGCCGCACACGACGAGGTCGTAGGCGGCCCCGCGCCGCATCGCCTGCCCCACAAACCGGGCCTGGGTCCACGGCGTGGAGCGGCTCCCCTGATCACCCAGATACCGTCCGGGGCACGACCGGTCGGACAGGTCACCGCCGAGGAGCGACAGCACGTCCACTTGGCGGCCGCCTTCCGCCGCGGCGTCGGCAAACATGCGCGTGTACGCCTGGGCGCCGCCCGTGCCGAAGTACTTTGTGGCGAGCACAAGGACGTTCACGCGGACGCTCCTCCGCCGGGCGGGATCCGCCCGCCTCGGGGGACCCGGATCATGCGGCCGTGAATCGACCGGTGTGACCGTGCGACCACTCGGTTGGGCCCTGCTCCTCTTCCTTGCCATTGCCGCCGGCACGTTCCTGCTGCCGTCTCACCGCTGGGACGTCGCGGTGACCGTGTGGCTGCAGCACGCCCCCCAGGTACTCGATCTGCCGGCCGCGGGGCTCGTGTTTCTTGCGGACGCGGAGATCAGCATCCCGCTGATCGTCCTCGTCGGGCTGCTGCTCGCGCGGCGAGACCGCCGGCGCGTCGAAGGCGTCGCGTGGCTCGCCGCCGGCATGCTCGCCGCCAGCGCCGTCGCGTTTTTCCTGAAGTGGGTCCTGCCGCACCCGGGACCGCCGCTGGAGTTCCAGCGCATGCCCCACCGGGTGGGGCTCTACGTGCCGCAGCCGTTCAGCTTCCCCTCGGGGCACACGATGCGGACCACGTTCTTCGCGGTCATGGTACTGCGGCGCACGCCGCCAGCCGCCGGCGCACTCGTCATTACCGTCATGGCGGCGCTCGTCTACCTGGGCGATCATTGGACGTCGGATGTGCTCGGCGGTCTGTGTCTCGGGTGGGCGTGCGCCGAAATCGCCCGCGGACTGCGGCCGCCGGCCTAAGCGAGCTCGATCTCGGAGTCGTCGCCGACGTTGATCCGGACCTGCCGGCCCTTCACCATGGCGTGCTCGCCGATGATGGACTCCTCGAGCACGACCCGCTCGACGCGGGCGTTCGCGTTCACGATGCTCTCCCGCAGCACCGCGTGCACCACGCGGGCGCCCTCGGCGATCGTGACGTACGGCCCGATGATCGAGCCCTCAATCACCGCCGAGTCCGCGATCGACGACGGCGGGATGACGGCCGTTCCCGGGATCTCCCGCGGCCGCGGGGCGTGCTCCAGCAGCGCGTGGTTGGCGCGGAGCAGCGCCTCCGGGGTTCCGCAATCGTACCAGTGACGCACGGGGAAGGTCTGCAGCGCCGCGCCGCGTTCGACGAAGATCTCCAGCGCGTCGGCAAGCCAGTATTCTCCGCGGGCCATCCGGCGCCGGGCCACCATTTCCTCCAACGCGGCCCGAAAGGGCGCCGGCTCCTGGATCACGTACACGCCGACAACGGCGAGATCCGGGATCCGGGACAGCCCGGGCGGCGGCTGCTCCGGCTTTTCCCACAGATGCCGCACGAACCCGTCTGCGTCCAGTTCCACGACGCCGAAGGCCCGCGGATCGTCCACCCGATTGACCCCGACGGCGGAGTGCGGCAGGCGGCACGCGGCACGCAGGTCGGCGTCCACGATCGTGTCGCCGAACACGATCAACGTCGGTCCGGTCAAGTGCTCGCGGGCCAAGTAGACGGCGTGTCCGTTGCCGAGCGTCTCCTCCTGGTGGACGAAGTGCGCGCGAAACGCATACCGTTCCCGGACGAACTTCTCGACCTGCTCGGCCAGGTAGCCGACGACGAAGGTGATCTCCTCGACCCCGAGGCGCCCGAGGTCGTCGAGAATGTAGCTGAGAATCGGCTTGCCGGCGACGTTCACCAAGACCTTGGGCTGGGTGTGGGTGTGCGGCCGGAGGCGCGTGCCTCGCCCGGCCACCGGGATGATCGCGTTCACGCGCTCATCCCTGCCGGAAGAACGTCAGGAGCCGGCCCTGAAACTCGGCCGCGACCTCGTTGACGTCCTTGATCGTGTCCACGCCGCGCCAGTAGTCCCGGGACTGGAACGCGCCCAGGCGGCCGTCCCGCGCCAGCTCCGGAAACGTCGTCGTCTCGTGGTCGCCCCGCTCCGGGAGCAACGCGCGGATCTCCCGGGAGAGGGCGTAGACGCCGGCGTTGATCCAATAGGGCAGCTCCGGTTTCTCGCGGAAGTGGGTCACGCGATCCTGCTCGTCGACTTCGACGATCCCGTAGGGACTGATGAACGGGGTCAACACCACCGTCGCCAGGAAGCGCGCCGCCCAATGGGCCGCAAGCAGCGGCCCCAACCGAAAATTGGTGATGACGTCGCCGTTTGTGGCGATCACGACGTCCTCCGACGCGGGCACGTGACCGAGCGCCGCGCGCAGCGCCCCGCCGCGGCCGAGCGGCTCTTGCTCCACCGCATGCGTGATCCTGAGCCCCAGGCGTTCGCCATCCCCGAAGTAGCTCTCGATGACCTCGTGGCGGTAGCCGGAGGCGATGATCAGGTCGGTGACGCCCTGCGCCTGCAGCCACTGAATCTGGTAGCTGAGGATGGGGATGCCCATGATCTCGACCATGGCCTTCGGCCGATCCTCGGTGAACGGCCTGAGGCGCTCTCCCTTTCCTCCCGCCAGCACGATCGCGTACATGCGGCCTCCGATGCGGTCAGAACCGCGCGTCCTGCGCGAGGCGATCCCAGTGCCGAGTGACCCACTCCCACGTGCGGCGCACGCCGGTGTCAAAATCCGTCGACGGATGGTAGCCCAGCAACCGGCCGGCTTTCTCCACCGAGGCGCATCGCCGCGTGATGTTGTCCCAGGGCCGGCGCGCCACGTAGCGAACGCCGGCCGGATTCCCCGTCAGCTCGTTGATCAACCCGGCCAGGTGCGCCACTGTCGTTTCCCTGCCGGACGCCAGATTCATCGCCTCGCCGACGGCCGCGTCCGCCGCGCCGGCCGCCAACAGGCCCTGGATCACGTCGTCCACGTAGGTGAAGTCGCGCGTCTCCTCCCCGGTGCCCGTGATCGGGAGCGGTTCTTTGCGCAGGGCCCAGTAGAGAAAATTCGGGATTACGTTTCGGTACCGGCCGGGGATCTCCCCGGGCCCGTACACGTTGAAGAAGCGCGTGCGGACGACGGGCACCTTGTAGTAGTGGAAGAAGAAATTGCCGTAGAGCTCCCCGAGCAGCTTGGTGATCTGATACGGCGTGTCGAGGTCGATCGACACGAAGTCCTCGCGGAGCGGAAGCGGAGCGGCGCTGCCGTACACGGAGCAGCCGGACGACGCGTAGACGAATCGCCGCACCCCGGCCAGGTGGGCAAACTGCAGGACTTTGAGCGTCCCGAGTCCGTTCACCATGAGGTCTTGCTCGGGGTGGTCGACGGAATTCTGGTTTGCGAACAGAGCGGCCAGATGGAACACGTAGTCGGGCTTCTCTGCGAAAACCCCGCGGAGGGCTTCGTCGTCGAGCACGCTGCCCTGCACGAAGTGCACGGCGGGGTGATCCGGGACGTTCCACCGGCCGGCGGAGGACAGATCGTCGAGGACCACCACGCGCGCGGCGCCGTGCCCGGCCAGGGTTCGCGTCAAGTTGCTCCCGATGCACCCGGCGCCGCCGGTGACCAGCACCCGGCTGTCCGCGTACGCCTGCTCATGCGCCATTCGTCGCACTCCTCCGTTCGCGTCGTTAACTGGACGTCGGCATGACGGACGCGACGTCGACTGGGACGGGCCGTCCGTCCCGCGCGGAGTCGAGCGCGGCCAGGCAACACAGGGTGTTGGCCGCGTAGGCCCTCGCACTCACCGGCGGCGCGCTCCGACCCCGCACCGCGGCGATCCACGCCCGCAACTCTTCTTCGTGCCCCCTCGCCGTCTCCCGCCGCCGGAGGCGCCGCACGCGTCCGCCGCGGACCAGGGTGAGCCGGCGGAAGTCCTCCAGCGTCGCGGCCAGCCCCGCGCCGAACACCTCGAGACGCTCTCGCGACTCGGCGCGGTCGGCGCCATCCGCATAGACGACCGATCCGGCCGAACCGTCGTCGAACGTCAGCGTGGCCACCATGGTGGTTCTGGCCGCGGGCGTGCGCCGCGCGTCGCCCGACAGGCTCGGCTCGCCCGGAGAGACGCTTGCCCGGGCGACGACCTCGACCGGATCGGCCCCGGTGAGGTACTGCAGCAGATCGATGAAGTGCCCCGCCTCCCCGAGCCACCGCCCGCCGCCTTCATCGGCATCGTAGACCCAATGGTCGGACGGGACCGGACCGGCGTTCACCCGATACGTCAACGTCAGCGGACGCTCGCCGGCCAGGAACTCGTGGAGTGTGCGGGCGAGCGGAGAATACCGGCGGTTGAACCCGACCACGAGCACGCGGGATGACGCCGCGTGCGCCGCGAGCACCGCGCGGGTCTGCTCGGCGGTCAGGGCGAGCGGTTTTTCCACGAAGACGTGCTTCCCGCCGCGCAACGCGTCGGCGGCCAGCGCCGCGTGGAGGTCGTGGCGCGTCGCAATGACGACGGCCTGGATGCCGGGATCGTCCAGCACTTCCCGGACGTCGGTCGTGCACCGCTCGAAACCCAGCCGGTCGCCCGCGTGCCGGGCAGACAACCCGCTCTGGGTGGCCACCGTCCGCAACCGAATGCCGGGCAGCCGCCGCAACGCCGGCAGCAGGACCGTCTGGGCGAACAACCCCGCACCGATCACCCCGACCGCGATGGGCGCCGCCGCTCCGGCCGGCGGTGCAGCCGCTGCCGACGGCGCGACGGGCCGAAGGATCTGCGTCCGCGCGCCTCCCGCCTCGCGCGCAGGATACGCCAGCACGATCCCCAAATGGGGCTCGCGCCCGCGGCCGCGGATCAACGTGTAGGCATCCTCCGCGCGCTCAACTGGGAACCGATGCGTAATCAGCGGCTCGACGCGGACGCGGTTCGCGGCGACCGACGCGATGAAGTCGACGTTGTCTTGTGGAAGCGCCGACCGCGAGAGCAAGAACGAGAGTTCCTTCTGCCAGTACGGGCGGCGCGGAATGTGCATCCCCGTCACACCCACCATGACCACGGTCCCGCCCGCGCCTGCCAGCTTGGCGGCCAGCTCGACAGGCGCGTTGCTCGAGGTCGCAGCTGTGATGATGACGGCGCGCGCCCCGGCGCCGGCGGACTGCCGGACGAGCGCGGCCCGGGCATCGTCGGGGGTCGTGACCGCCGCGTCGGCCCCGAGCGCTCGGGCGACCGCCGCGCGCGAGGGGGCAATGTCCTGCCCCACGACCCGGCACCCGGCAGCCTTGAGCAGTTGGACCGTCAACTGGCCGAGGAGCCCGAGCCCGATCACCGCCGCCACGTCTCCGCGCGCGACGCCGGCCCGGCGGACGCCGTGGAGGGCGATGCCGCCGAGCATCACAAATGCGCCCGCCTCCCACGACACCTCCGGCGGCAGCGGGACGCACAGCTCCTCCGGGACTGCGACCATCTCCGCGTGCAGGGCGAAGCCGGCGCCGGTGCAGGCCACGCGATCGCCCGGATGCAGGCCGGTCACCCCGTCACCGACGTCCGCGACGACACCGCTGCAGCTGTACCCGAGCGGGAACGGCCGATCGAGGCGCAGGAATGCTTCACGCACGGTGGTCCACAGCCCATCCCGCCGCACTTTGTTGAGCGCCTCGCGGACGAGATCGGGCCGGGCCCGCGCCTTGCCGAGCAGGTTCTTCTCCGCGAGCTCGATGACGAGGCGCTCGGTCCCGGCACTCACCACCGACGCCGCGTTGCGCACGAGGACCGTCCCCCGCCGGACCTGCGGGGCCGGGACATCGGACACTTCGAGGGTCCCGCTGCGTGGGCTCAGTACGACCTGCTTCATGATCCGGGACGGCCTCCGAGGCGCGCTTCCAGCACCAGGGCATCGATGAGCAGCCGGTACCAAAAGGCCTGCAGGGAATGGTAGATGAACCCCTCGGGACCGTCAAGGAACCCGCCCCGCACGACATACCGGTAGAGAAAGTACACCAGGGCTCTAAGGCCGACCGGCATCCGCCGGTACACGCGCTCGTACCACCAGCGCGTGCGTTCCGCCTGATTCGGGCTGCGCCACCGCGCGGGCAATTCACCCCGGGTCTGGCGCACCAGGTCGCCCGCGATGATCTCCGCATAGCGGGTATGGCGCTCGATCCACCGCCGGAGGGGCCGCCGATCCTCGTGCAGCAGGTCGCTCCGCAGGCGCGCCGTGGGCCCCTCGACGATGAGGTGCTCGTCCACGCCCCGCTCTTCCCAGCGGGCGAGACGATGCCGGACAATCCGCAGCAGCCAGACCGGATAGTACCCGCCGTGGCGCAGCCAGCGGCCGAGAAAGACGAACCGGCGCTTGACCTGGAACCCCGCCACCCCCGCGGGGGGTGAGGCGAGCACGCCGCCGAGTTCCGTCCGAAGCTCGGGCGTCACGGCCTCGTCGGCGTCGAGAAAGAGGGTCCATTCCGATGCGAGGGGCAGCGACCGAAGAGCCCACGTGCGCTGCGCGGCGTAGCCGGTGAACTCGTGGGCGACCACCCGGGCGCCCGCCTCGCGCGCCAGGTCGGCCGTGCGGTCGGTACTGTGGGAGTCCACCACCCAAACCTCCGCCGCCCATCCCAGAACGCTCGCCAGCGCGTGCGGCAGGTTGTCTTCCTCGTTTCGGGTCAGGATGACGACGCCGAGTGGGACGGGGCCGGTGCGCGGGGCCATCTCGGTCTCGGGACCGCGGGCCGCCGCGGGCTGAGAGCCGCTCATGCTTCGGGTGGCGACAACGGGGCGGACGCTCGCTGCGCCAAAACGATCCCCCGCTCCCGTGCCCGACGAGCGAAAGGATTCCGTGCCGCCTCATCGGCCGTGTAGCAGAATACGTCCACCGGCAATCCCAACTGGGCGAAGAATGGCGCGAACTCGAGTGGCCTGTCGATGAAACGCTGGGAGGTTTCCCGCAGGAGCAAGAGCACGTCGGCGTCGCTCCCCGGCACTGCACGCCCTTCTGGCAATGACCCGAACACATAAACGGCCACGACGTCCGGACGGGCGGCGAGCAGAGCTTTGGCGGCGTCCTCAAGCCGCCGGAGCGCTTCAGCCCGGTCCAGCCAGAAGACCTTGACAGAACCGTAGGATAACTTCCGCACAACCGAGGGCACGGTCCGCGTCCTCCGACGTGAAGTAGTCCTTTGGACTGCCGGTATCCCAGCCGTTCGGGTAGCGCGCCGGGATGTAGAATCGATCCAGCAACCGGCCGCAGGCAGTCAGGTCATCGGGAACCGATTGCCGGTCTTTGAGCCCTTCGAGAAGCTGCGCCACCGAGTGACCCCAGGCCTCACCCCCGAACTTGTGGTAGAGGGCCTTGATCGCCGTCTCGGCGGCCTGTTGGCAGATGAAGCAACTCCATTCGTGAAACCCGCCCTGGGCCTGCCAGCGGGCGCTTTCCAGGTCCCGCTTGGCTTGCTCAAACCAGTCCCGGCTTCGCTCCGCCACTGTCGCGTCCCACTTTACGGATGTTCCTGTCGAGAGCGGTCCAGCGCTTCGATGACGTCCGCCGTCCCTCCGACGCGGCGCGCGATGCGATCGCGCAGAGCACGGATCCTCTCGAGAACAGCGAGCTGCTCTTCGACCTGATGCTGCCCTCCGGGCCGGCCGGAGGCGGCGGCTGCCTCGTTCAACCGTTCTTCCGCTGCCATGCGTGCCTCCCCCGCCGCGGCCAGCGGCCCGTGAGGCTGATCGCGATCGACAGCACGATCAGCCGCAGGTCGAGCCATAGGCTCATGCGCCGCACGTACAGCGCGTCGTACTTGAACTTTTTCTGACGGCTGATGTCCCGCGGCGCAAAGACCTGCGCGAGCCCGGTCAACCCCGGGGTCACCGAGACGCGGACGTGGTAATTGGGCACGTCCTCGATGCGGTGATATCGTGAGCGCGGATCGACTTCGATCTCCTGCGGGAGCAGCGCGCGCGGTCCCACGAAGCTCATCTCCCCGCGTAGCACATTAAGCAGCTGGGGGATTTCATCAAGCGCCGTGGCCCGGAGGATGCGGCCGACCCGCGTGATGCGGTTGTCGATCCCGGTCGCCTGCCGGTGGACGTCCAGGTGGACGACGGGATGCATCGTGCGGAACTTGATCACGCCGAATGGCACGCCGCCGCGCCCGACCCGAGTCTGGTGAATGACGATCGGGCCGCGATCGTCGAGCCAGATCGCCAGCGCGACGACGACGCAGACCGGCAGCAGCAGGAGCAGCCCGATGAGCGCGAGCGCGGCCTCGAGCGGCCACTTGAGTCGGTATCCCCGCGTCACAACCGGCGCGTCGTCGGGCGGACCGGCCGGCGTCTCGGCGACCCGCGTGCCCGCGCCTCTCCCGGCCAGGTCGACCGGCGTCACTGGAGTGCTCTCATCATGACTTAGGAGAGTTGGCCGGTTCGGCAGACATTCCTGCCCGGGACGTGCCGAGCCGCTCGAGCAGCGCGGCATACTGCCCGGTCGCGGTGGTCCGGGAAAAGTGCGCCTCGGCGTACCGCCGCCCCGCCTCGCCCATCGCGCGCCGGGCGACCGGATCTCCCGCCAGGCGCCGGATCGCCTCCGCCAGCGCAGACGCGTCTCCCGGCGCGACGCAGAGACCGCCGCCGGACTGTTCGACGATGTCGCGGGCGTCGCCGGCCGGCAGGGCGGCCGCAATCGGCCTGGCCTGGGCCAGGATGCCGGCGATCTTAGAGGGCACGACCGGCGTCGCGACCGCCGACTGAAGTGTGACGAGGCAGCAGTCGGCGGCGGCCACCAACAACGGATAACGGTCGATCGGCTGGAACGGCAGGAAGCGCACGTTGACGAGACCGCGCGCCTTCACCGCGGCCTCGGCCTCGCCGCGGCGGACGCCGTCGCCGGCCAGCAAGAAGACGATGGTGGGAGCGTCCCGCAGGAGGGAGGCGGCCTCCACGATCACCGACATGTCCTGCGCGTATCCCATGACGCCGGCGAAGAGGACCACGACCCGGTCACCCAGCGCGAGATCGGCGCGGTACGGGTTCGGCCCCCCGGCCACCGGCGCCCCGTCGACCCAGTTCGGTACGAGCAGGACCTTGGCCGGAGGAATCCCGCGGCCGATCAGCGCCCGCCGGTTGCCTTGGGAGTGCACCGTCAGGGCCGAGGAGTGCCGGTACGCGCGCTGCTCCAGCCACCGGAGAACCGCCAGTACGATCGGATTCCGGACGAGCCCGAGGTCGATGAGCGCCTGTGGATAGAGATCCTGCACGTTCACGATGAGCGGGACGCGCCACCGCCGCGCGAGGACCTCCGCCGCCAGCGCCAGCGGCAGCGGCGGCGAGTACACGATCACCGCCTCCTGGCGGCCGGCCCGCAGGCCGGCCCACACCATGGAGGCCGCCAGCGTGAAGTGTGTGACGGCCCGCACCGCGCGGGCCACTTTGACGAACGGGAGCACGGGCACGCGAATCACGCGCACGCCGCCGCGCTCTTCCTGAGGCACGGCGCGGGCGGTCGCCGCGTCCATATTGGCGGGCGGGTACGGCGCCAGCACCGTGGCCGCGTGTCCGCGCGCGGCGAGATCTTCAGCGAGCTGCGACATCAAGACGGAGACGCTCCGGATCTCCGGAGGATAGTGCGGCGTGATCAGCAGCACGCGCATGCCGCGGCCCATGTCAGGCGCGTCCGGCCACATCGGCGTCCTGGGGGTCTCTGGCCCGCTGGACAATCCGCGTGTACGCGTCCACGACCCGATCTCCGTACGCTTCCCACGTCCATCGCCGGGCCGTCTCAGCGGCCGCCTCTCCCATCGCGCGGCGCTTCGGTTCATCTTCGTACAATTCCAGCATCGCCCGCGCCAGCGCCTCGGGGTCCCGGGCGGGGACGACCAGCCCTTCCCGTCCGTGCGCGATGAGGTCCGCGGCCCCGGTGTTCGGCGTCACCACGACGGGAAGTCCGCTCGCCATGGCTTCGAGAACCGACAACGCCATGCCCTCTTCCACCGACGGCAAGACGAACACCGACGCACGGCGGTACAGGTCGGCAAGATCCGCGTGCGAGAGCGCGCCGAGACGGCGCGCCGGTACTGGGGTGCCGCGAAGGATCGGCGCAAGATCGGGCGCGACGGCGCCGGCCAGGCACAGTTCGATCTCGGGCCCGCCCCGCGACAGACGGGGGCCGCCGCGCGAACCGATCCCCAACCGCGCCGCCGCCTCGAGCAGGTACGGGGTGCCTTTGCGGAGGCTCAGCCCCGCCGTCACGATCCGAAACGGACCCCCGCCGGGGAGCGGGGGCGGACCCCCGCCGGGGGGCAGGCCGGGTGAGAAGAGACGGCCGTCGACGCCGGAGGGAATCCGCAGCAGCCGGTCGGCGCCGACGCCGCGGTCGAGGAAACTCTCGGCGGCAAACCGGCTCGGGACGGCGATGTACTGCGCCTCCTCGTATTCTCGCAGTTGCCGGTCGACCAGCCGGCGGTCGGCGGGAGGCGCCGGACACTTCCAGCGCCGGTATTCCTCCGCGATGAGTGCCTGCTGGGTGAGGATGTGCGTCGAACCGCGCTCGAGGACGGTGCGGGCGCCGGCCGCGCGCGCGGCCCGCTGCGCGAGCAGCGAGAACTCGGCGAATCCCACCCACACGTCACACCCGTCGGCGTGCCGGGCCGCCCATCGGTCGAACGCGACGGCTTTGAGGTAGGCGCCCGCGCGCCACGGCAGACCCAACATTCGAGGTCCGCGCATCAGGACCTCGGGCCACGGATTGGCGAGGAGACGATCCGGCGGAATCTGCTCGCCGCGCCGTGGACGATGGGTCGTCACCAACCGGTGCAGCAGACCTCGCGCGTGAAGCTGCTCGGCGAGCCGGAACGCATGAAACGTCCCGCCGACGGAGACCGTGACCTTCAAGGGGCGTCGTCGCCGATCGTGAGCACCGGTTTCCCCTGCCCGTCGGCGATCGGCCCGGCCGCCGGCGCGGACACGACGCCGTTCGGCACGGCGGCGAACGCCGCGGGCCGCTCCCCGCGCAACCCCGCGAGCAGCGCCCACAGGTGCTCCTGAAGCTGCGACCGGTCGATCAGGAAGAGACAGACGAGGTAGATCCCGCCCGCCGCGGCGAGGTTGGCCGCGTATCCGGCCCTCCCGACCCACGGCAGCAGGTGGAACGCCCGCAGCACGGCCACGCTGCCGCCGGCCACGAGGGCCGCCACGGCGGGCCGCCAGTACCCGTCCAGATACAGGTTGGTGACCTCCCGGCGCAGGGCCCGATAACCGACGAACAACCCGGCCACCTCGCTCACAAACATGACGGTCCCTGCTCCGTAGGGCCCGGCGATCTTGATGGCCGGCACCAGGAGCGGGAGCGCCACCGCGGCCTGGACGAAGCGCATCCACATCGCGTCCCGCAGCCGTCCGATCCCGGTGAGCAGCACTTTGATGTTCTCGGCGATCGGAAAGACAAAGCCGAATGCGGCCAGCCAGGGGAGGATCGCGGCCGTCTCGGTCCAGCGCACGCCGGCGCCGTAGAGCAGTCCCACGAGCTCGCGCGGGAAGAGCGCGAGCCAGATAAGTGCCGGCAGCATCAGCCGGACGAGCAGGCCGTGGGAGAGACGATACGCGTAGGTCAGCGCCTCCCGCCGCCCCGCAAGACTGGCGTAGACCGGAAACGCCACCTGGACGGCGGCGAACGAGACCACGTAGTGCCCGAACTCGGCAAGAAACCGCCCGCGGTCGTAATACCCCAGCGTCAGCGTGCCGGCCAGGATCCCGAGGAGCGCGGTATCGCCCCGGTACCAGATCGTCTCCAGCGCGCGGGTCACGAACATCTGCCAGCCGAACCGCCAGACCGCGCGGGCCGTCTCGACGTTGTACCCGCCTCGGTACCGCCAGCCGCTCGCGATCCGGACGCCGGCCAGCGTGATCAGCGACAACGCGAGTTCCCGCCCCAACAGGCTCCAGACGCCGGCACCCAGCCGCGCCAGCACGAGCGCAACCACGATCGACACGATCGCCGACGCGAGGCGCACCCGGGAAATCTGATTGTATTGAAACGTCCGCTCGAGCGTGGCCGAGTAGACGTAGGAGATCACGCTAAGATTCCTGACGGCGAACAGCGCGAAGAACAGCGGCAGGAACACGCCGGGGAAATGCCACCGCAGCGCCGCAACCAGGAGCGCGCCGCCGACGATCAGGGCCCAATACAGCCGCAGGCTCAGCACGTAGGCGGTCTCCACGATCCCCGGCGCGTCCTGCATCTGAATGACCGCCTGCGAAAAACTGAACCCCGTGGCGAGCGACAGGATCTCGACCAGCGATCCGGCGAGGGCGAACTGCCCGAAGTCCTTCGGAAAGAGCACCCGGGCGAGCAGCAGATTGAGCCCGAAGTTCAAGAGGAACGACAGGTACCCCGTCGCGCTGAGCCAGACGGCCGCGAGCAGCGCGCGCCGGATCGGGGGCGCCGTCACCAGGCGATCCCAAGACGCGGACCGGCGGTCACGCGATGGAGTGCCATGAGAATGCCGTCGACGTCCGCATCGTACGAGTACGCCGCGACGATCTCCCGGGAGCGCACACCCATGCGTGCGCGCCGGGCGGGATCGGCGAGGAGATGCCGAAGCGCGTCCGCGAGCGCCGGCACGTCCCCCACCGGATAGACGAAGCCGTTTTCACCCGCCCGCACGAGGTCCGGTACTGCGCCCACGGCGTCGCTGGCAATCAGCGGCAACCCAAAACACATCCCTTCGTTCAACACGAGGCCCCAGGGCTCGTGCTCGCTCGGCAGCACGAGGATATCGGCGGCCGCGTAGTACCGCCCGATGTCGCCCTGGTTCACGAATCCGGTGATCGACACCCGGGACAGCCCCCGCTGCGCCGCGGCGGCCTCGAGGCGCTGACGCTCCGCTCCCTCCCCGAGAAACACCATCGCGGAGGGGTGATCACCCGTCACCCGAGCGTAGGCCTCGAGCAGATCGAGCGGGCGTTTACGCGACACCAGCTTGCCGGCGTAGAGCACGACGGGGAGATCGCGGGGCAGGCCGAGCGCCTCCCGCAGCGCGGCCCGGGAAGGTCCCCAGCGATCGGCGTCGGCGCGGAACCGGGCGTTGTCGACGGCGTACGGGACCCAGAAGATCCGGTCGTCGGGAACGCCGTACGCCCGATAGAATTCACGGTTGAGCATCCCGATCGCAAGCGCGCCGCGGATGCGGCGCAGCACGGAGCCGAGCGCGAGCCGTTTCGCGGCCGCCACCCACGGCGCCCGGCGGCCCAGCAGGGTGGATTCTCCCCGCAACAGGATCGGGGTACCGCTCCTCCAGGCGCCCAGAAATCCGAGCCATTCGGTGGCATGCGCATATCCGTGGACGACGACCGCATCGTACCGTTCCCGGGCCAGCACGCCGGCGATCGAGGGATGAATGTAGCCAAAGAGGTGTTCTCCCCCCGGCCACGGCGACCGATTCCGCAGCAGCGTCCAGGGATACCCTTCGAGAAGCGGGATGTCCCACTGGACCGATACACCGAACTCCGGATCGCGGTTCGGACGCGCGCCCTGATCGTTCATATAATAGACGTGCAGGGTGAGCTGCGGATGCGCCGCGAGACGCTGCAGGAGCGGAACTTGATACTGGATGGGATGCGAGACCAGGTACGCCAGCCGAAACTTCGGCGGCGGCCCGGATGACGTCACCGCGCTCGACAGGGCAATTCCCCCAGGCTGCGAAACTTCGTTCGCGTATATGACACGGATATTGCTCGCCGATACGACCCTCTACGCGCCGGTATCCCCATTCTTCGTCGATGCGGCGGGACAACTGGGCTATGAGACGTCCTTCTTCGACGAGGCCCCCTATCTCCGGCCGCTCGAGACGTCCCTGCTGCACAAGGTCGGCTACCGCGTGCTCCACCGCCGGCCGTTGACGTGGTGGCAGTACAATCGGGCATTGCTCGCCGAGGCCCTCCGCGTCCGCCCGGATCTCGTCGTGGCGGTCAAGGGCGCCTATATTATGCCTTCAACGCTCCGGCGGATCAAGAAAGCGACGGGGGCCACGCTCATCAACTATGCGACGGACGACCCGTTCAACAGGGCCAACAGGACGCCCGATCTCGTCGCCGGCATCCCGGCCTACGACCTGTACGCCTGCACGAAGCGGGCGATTATGGAGGACGTCACCAAGGCAGGATGTTCGGCGGTCATTCACACGATGTTCGGCTACAAGCCGTCGGTACATTTTCCGGAGCACCCCGCGACCGCCGACGAGATCCGGCGCTTCGGGAGTGACGTCGCCCTCCTCGGCGGGGCCGACAGGGATCGCCTGCGGGACCTCGAGCCGCTGCTCGGCGCGCCCGGCGTGTCGATCGCGCTGTATGGGGGCTACTGGAACCGGGATCCCCGATACCGCCCCTATGCGCGGGGATTCGCCGTGGGACGAGAGTACCGCCTGGCTCTCGGCGGCGCCAAAATCGGTCTCTGCCTGGTGCGCCGGGCCAACCGGGACGGGCACGCGATGCGCAGCTTTGAGATCCCGGCGTGTGGCGCGTTCATGCTGGCGGAGCGAACCGAGGAGCATCTGGCCGTCTTCCGCGAGGATAAGGAGGCGGCGTTCTTCAGCTCATCCGAGGAGCTGCTCGACAAGATCCGATACTACCTGGCGCACGACGAGATCCGGCGGCGGATCGGCCAGGCCGGTTACGTCCGCGTGACCACCGGCGGACACACCTACCGCGATCGGCTCCGCGAGATCGTCGAGGCAGCGCGGCACCTTACCCGGGCGGCGTCGCCGGCCGCCGGGACCCGTGCGTAGCAATCGTTACGAGCGATCCGCGCGTACGGTGGGTCAGCGGTCACACCGCACCTCCACAGCCCAAAGCCGTGTCGGCCGTGCGGAGCCAGAGAACGAGCACAACGAGCGCCCAAAGACGCGACCAGTGTGCCCGCCCGGCTTCCACCCTTGCCCGCAGAACCGCCGCCGCGTCCGGGCGGAGGATTCCGGCGCCCCCCCGCAGCGCCTCGTCGACGCGCGGCCGCAGCGGCCCTCGGAGCCACTCGCCCATCGGGAACGTGAAGCCGCGCTTCGTCTGCCCGGCTTCCGGGGGCAGCCGGTCGCCGAGGGCACGAAGGAGAAGCCACTTCGGAGGATGACCGTTCGCGCGCAGGCGGTCCGGCAGCGCGGCCGCAAACTCGACGAGCGGGTGATCGAGAAACGGCACCCGGACCTCGAGACTGTGCGCCATGCTCATCGCGTCGGTATCCCGCAGCAGCTGATTGTGCATGTATCCACGCAGCTCCAGCATCCCGGTCGCGGCCACCGGGTCCTCGGGCAGGGACGGCGCGAGCGCGCCCAGGGCCGCCGCGGCGTTCAAGTCGCGCGCGGCATCCCGGCACGGTCCGGGCGCCAGCAGATCCGACACCTCGCCGCGGCTGAAGAGACCGCGCACGGTGAGGTAGGCCGTCTGGATCGTCGCCGCCTCCATCAGACCCTCCCGCAACTTGGCGGACCGCGAAGACGGCAGGGCGGCGAGCGCGGCGGCCAGGACCGGCCGGGCCGGCCCGAACCGCGCGGCGGCCTGCTGCCAAGCGAGCAGCCGGGGCGCCTGCCGGAACGAGGGGTACCCGCAGAACAGTTCGTCGCCGCCGAGTCCGGACAGCGCCACGATCGTCCCGGACTCCCGGGTGACGCGAGACACGTAGTAGGTGTTGAGGCCGTCGATCGTCGGCTGGTCCATCGCGGCGATCACCCGATCCAGGTCCGCCGCCACATCCGCGCCCCGGACCTCGGACGCGGTGTGATCGGTGCCGTAGCGCGCGGCGAGGCGCGCGGCGCCGGGCCCTTCGTCCAGCTTCCATTCCGGAAAGGCAATCGAGAACGTGCGGATCCGCGTGTGGCCCGCCTCCCGCATCATCGCGACGATTGCGCCGGAATCGACGCCCCCGCTCAGAAAGACGCCGAGCGGCACGTCGCTGATCAGGTGCCGGGCGACGGCGTCACCCAGCCGCGCGCGCAGCTCCGCGGTCGTGGCGTCGGTCTCTTTCTGCGCCGTCTCCGGCGCCGGGATTTCCCAATAGCGGCGCTGCGTGCCGCGCCCCGCTCCGTTGACGACGAGCACCGTCGCGGGCGGCAGTTCCTGCACGCCTTCAAAGACCGTCATCGGGCCGGGGACGGAGCCGAGGCGCAAGAACGCCGCGAGCGCCGCCGGATTGACACGCGTCGTCAACGCACCATAAGCCCTGAGGGCCCGCAGTTCCGATGCGAAGAGCCACCGGCCGCCGGCCTCGGCGTAGTAGAGCGGCTTGATGCCGAATCGATCCCGCGCCAGTACCAGCTCCTGAGACCGGCCATCCCAGATCGCCAGCGCAAACATCCCCCGCAGACGGCGGCACATCTCGACGCCTTCACGCAGGTACAACGCGAGGATGGCTTCGGTATCAGAGTGCCCGCGGAACGAATACCCCGAGGCGAGGAGTTCCCGGCGAAGGTCCGGGAAATTGTAGATTTCGCCGTTGTAGGTGAGGACAACGGCGCCGCTCGCATCCGCCATGGGCTGATGCCCGGCGGGCGAAAGATCGATGATCGCGAGGCGGCGGTTGCCGAGGCCGACCCGGCCGGCCTCGTCGACCCACACCCCTTCGTCGTCAGGGCCGCGGTGCGTGAGCGCCGCGGTCATGCGCGCAGTGAGCGTCCGGAGCACATCGGCCTCGCCCGGAGTTGCGCTCCAGACCCCGCATATCCCGCACATCTTACGTTGGCCCCGGCGGCACGGTCGTCCCCGCGGCGCGGACCGCCCTCAGCGGCCCATGCCCGCGTAATGGAAACCGAGCGCGCGGACCGCCTCCGGATCAAGGATATTGCGTCCGTCAATCAGCACCGGACGGCGCATGAGATCCCGTAACCGGGCAAGGTCCAGCGCGCGAAACTCATCCCATTCAGTGAGCACGACGACCGCGTCGCTGTCTCTCGCCGCCTCATACGGGTCGGGACAGTACGTAATGTCCGGCAAGATCCTGCGGGCGTTCGCTTCCGCGGCCGGATCGTAGGCACGAACAACGGCGCCTTCCTTGAGAAGCGCCTCAACGATCGCGACGGCCGGGGCGTCGCGAACGTCGTCCGTGTTCGCTTTGTAGGCCAGTCCCAGGACGCCGATCGTCCGGTTGCGCAGGACCCACAGCGCGTCCCGAAGATGGCGCAGCAGTGCCTCCCGCTGGCCTTCGTTGACGCGCGCGACCTCGTCCAGCAGGCGGAAGTCGTAGCCGACCTCTCTCGCAATCTGGATGAATGCCGCCACGTCCTTGGGGAAGCAGGACCCCCCGTACCCGACGCCCGCGTCGAGAAATGCCCGCCCGATCCGGCGATCGTAGCCCATCCCGTCGGCGACCTGCCGGACGTCGGCGCCGACGCGCTCGCAGATGTTGGCAATGGCGTTGATGTAGGAAATCTTGAGCGCGAGAAACGCGTTGCTCGCGTGCTTGATCATCTCCGCCGTCGTCAGATCGGTGACCAGCATCGGAGCATCCAGGGGCGCGTAGACTTCCCGCAGCAGCCGCTCGCTGCGCTCGTTCGTCACCCCGAGGACGACGCGGTCCGGGTGCATGAAATCGTGGACCGCCGATCCCTCGCGGAGAAATTCGGGGTTGCACGCCACGTCAAACGGCACCGCGCCCTTCGTCAGCAACTGGATCTGGTCTCGGATCCGCTCGCCGGTCCTGATCGGAACCGTGCTCTTTTCCACGATCAGCCGGTACTCGGACAATGCGCCGGCGATCGCTTCGGCCACGGTCGAAACCTCGATCAGGTCGGCCGTGCCGTCCTGCCGGGAGGGCGTTCCCACGGTGATAAAAATGACCTCCGCATCCTCGACCGCCTCGGCAATGTCGGTGGTGAAACGCAACCGCCCCGACCGCCGCCCCCGGCGCACCAAATCCTCGAGGCCGGACTCGAAGAAGGGCACGCGATCCTGCCCGAGATGCGCGATCCGCGCCGCATCACGATCGACGCCGATCACCCCGTGCCCGAGATCGGCGAGACAGGCGGCGGTCACCAGGCCGACGTAGCCCGTGCCCACAACACCGAGGTTCATACGCACTCCCACCGTACGCGCCGGACCCGTTCACCCGCGCGTGTCCGGAGCGTCACCGAACGAACAGATAGTTGAAGATGTACCTGCTCGCCTCATCGGCCGTACGGGCCTGCGTCTTCCGCTGCAGCCGCAACCCGCACGTCGCGAGGACCTCCGTCGCCGCCTGCACGTGGGCCGGCGAGGACTCGTCGAGTTCGACAGAGATCGATTGCATGCGCTGAGCGGAAAGCGTCTCCAACCCGCCCCTGAGGATGTCGCTCTCGCCGCCGTCGACGTCGATCTTCACGCGCGTGGGACGGGGCGGACAGAATTTCTTCGCGAATTCGTCGATGGAAAACCCGACGCCTCCCTGGTGGAACACCACCTTGCGAACCGTATCATCGGGGGAGCGAATGGTCCCCTCGACGTCCCCGAACGCATAGAGCGCGCCTCCCAGATCGGTGT
Organism: bacterium; assembly: GCA_035945995.1. Lineage (NCBI taxonomy): Bacteria > bacterium. The sequence continues at coordinate 79,800 of DASYZR010000097.1, read as the reverse complement.
CGGGCATGTTGAACGTCCCGAGCGATGTCTGCCGGCTCAGGGCGAGGCAGTACGCGGTCACCAGGCCGTCGAGGCGATTCAGGTAGATGTTCTTATTCAACAGCCAGTAGTTGCCCGCGGACGGCTCGAATGCGAGCACACGGGCCCGCGCCCGTTTCGCCGCATACAGAGAGTAGACTCCGAGGTTCGCGCCGATGTCCCACAACACGTCTTCGGGACCGAAGCCGTCGATCCACTCGATGGTGTCGGGCTCCTTGGAGAGCAGGGTCTCCGCACGCCAGAGCGCGGTGGCGCTCGGGCAGAAGAAGCGAATGGTCGCACTCGACGCCCCGTCGAGCGCGACCTCGACGACCGGCACCATGTCCTCCGAGAGTTCGATCTGGAGTCGCGTCCGGTGACGGCCGGCGGGGGCCAGGACGGCGCCCTGCAGCGATCGGACGACGTACTTGAACACGTCCGCGACTCCCCTTTTGATTCTGTAACCTGCGCCCCCGTCCATCAACCCCGCTCCACCTGTCCGGCAGCACCCCCCAATCCAACCAGGGTAAGTTCGGGTGCCGGCCGGACGGACCTGCTAGCCGGGCGGCCGCCGAACGCGCCCGCGCACCACCGGCGAGGAGAACCCGGATGATGACGCGAACCCAAAGGCTCCGAACGTCCCTCTCCGCCGCGCGCGTCGCGGCGAGGCAGGGGGCGGGCAACCGGCGTCTTCGTCAAGAGGAGAACAACCTCGTGATCAAGGTCTCAAAGGGAACGTTGGGCGCGGAAGAGTTGGAGCGTGTAGAGCAGGCGATGGCCTACGGCTATTTCGGAATGTCATCGCTCGTCGCCGAGTTCGAGCAGGCGTTGCGCGCATATCTCGGCGCCGAACACGTGCTGGCCGTGAACTCCGGCACGTCCGCTCTCCACCTGGCGCTCGCATCGCTGGGGCTGGGGCCTGGCGATGAGGTCATCCTCCCTTCCTTGACGTTCGTCGGCGCCTTCCAGGCGATTTCGGCCACGGGGGCGACGCCCATCCCCTGCGACGTGCATTCCCATACCCTCCTCATCGATCTCGCAGACGTCGAACGGCGAATCACGTCGCGCACACGGGTCATCATGCCGGTGCATTACGCGGGCAACCCCTGCGACCTCGACGGGCTCCACGACCTGGGACGACGAAAGGGCATCCGCGTCGTGGAGGACGCGGCCCACGCGTTTGGATCGCTGTACAAAGGCAAGAAAATCGGGGGCTTCGGCGACGTCGCGTGCTTCAGCTTCGATTCGATCAAGAACATCACGTGTGGTGAGGGGGGCGCCATCGTCTGCCGGGAGGACGTGCTGGCCAAGACCATCCGCACAAAGCGGGCCGTAGGCATCGACCGCGACGTGCCGGGGCTCGCCGCGAAGCGCGGCTGGGCGTACGAAGTCCACACCCAGGGGTACCGGTATCATATGAGCACGATCAACGCGGCGATCGGCCTCGCGCAGCTTCGAAAGCTCGATACGTTCGCCGCCCGGCGCCGCCAGATCTGCGAGCGGTACGACGCCGCGTTCTCGGATCTGTCCGGCCTGACCACCCTGCCCATCGATTACCGGACCGTGACGCCGCACATCTACGTCGTTCGCGTCGAAGACGGGCGCCGCGACGATCTCCTCGCCTATCTGAGGGACCGGGAGATCGAGGGCGGCATCAACTACATCCCCAATCATCTCCAGCCGTTCTACCGTACCGACGGGGTGGCGCTCCCCAACACGGAACGCGCGTTTCGGGAGATCCTGACGCTGCCGCTGCACTGCGGCCTGTCGGACGACGACGTGTCCCGGGTTATTGATGCGGTGACGGCGTTCGTCCGCGGCGCCGCTACTGTCCCTCGAGCAGATGCGTGAATGACAGACGCGCGACGCGACACGGCACGCCAGCCTCGCTGCAGATGAGGGACACGCGTTCGGCCTCAAGGCCGGCCGCGGACGGCACGGCGAACAGCACTTCCTCGACACGGTACGCGTTGACCAGCGATGGAATCGCGTGACGATCGCCCAGCACGGGGAGCCCCCGGATGACCCGGCCCTGCTTGACCGGATCATCATCGACAAACCCCACCGGCTGGTAGGTGCGCGCCGGATTATCCCGAAGTTCTTCGAGCACCTGCACGCCGCCTTGCCCGGCACCGAAGATGAGCACGCGCCGCCCGCCGCGCCGCTGCATCGCAAAGTGCTCTTTCAACAGGCGGATCGAAACGCGCATGCTCGCAAGCAACCCGAACGCGACGATCCAATCGATGACAAACACGGCGCGAGAGTATCCCACCAGGCCGGTCCAGACGAAAAGCCCGGCGACCGCGGCGGCAGATCCCATGGCGGACGCCTTCGCCAGCGACCAGAGATCCAGCAGACCTACGTAGCGCCAGTCTCCACGATACACGCCCGCGATGTAAAGACAGCCCACCTTCGCACCAATCACAAGGGGAAGCGAAAACCCCATCCGCTGCACAAACACGGCGGGAATCGCGCCTTCAAACCGGAGCAGGTACGCACTGAGATAGGCGACGCAGATCAGAATCAAGTCGAGCAAGATTTCGAAGACTCGACGCTTATAGATCATCTGGGCGAGGGCCACCCGCGTGATCCCGTTAGGCGCCTCGCCGTCGTGGTAGACGCGCACCTGTGTGACCACCACGCCTAGTGCGACAAAGCCGCACGCCAATAGCCCGGCGAGAGCCAGGCCGGTCCAGAGTCCCAGCTGCGACGTGACGAACGCCGCCGCGGTGGACATCAGGCTCAGCCCGTAGAGATACAGGACGGCCTGACGCTCGGAGAGCCCCAAGACGACGAGCCGGTGCGACGGATGGTCGCGTCCACCTTGAAACAGACGACGGCCGCCGAGGAATCGAGTAACCGTGACGATCGCGGTGTCGAAAATCGGAATGCTCAAGATCATGACCGGGACAATGAAGCCGAGGAACGTGTGCGTGACAAGACGCGGCCTGCCCGCCAGCGCGAGCGCGGCGAGTGTGAAACCAAGGAAGCCGCTTCCCGAGTCGCCCATGAAGATTCGGGCCGGACTGAAGTTGAAGAACAGGAAACCGACGCAGGCGCCGGCGACCGAGGCCGCCGCGGCGCTGCCGGCCGCGTCGGACTGGGCCAGGGCCAGCACGACCATCGCGCCGGCGGCAATCGCCGCGACGCCCGACGCGAGACCGTCCATGTTGTCCAGCCAGTTCACCGCGTTCGTCATCCCGAGCATCCAGAGCATCGCCAGCAGAACGCCGATCGGGGCCGGGAATACCGCGAACGAGAGCCCCCAGAAGAGCGGAACCGTTGCGCCGATGATGAGCAGCGTCAGCTTGAGCTGGTTTGGCAAATCGACGAGGTCATCGACGAGGCCGACGGCAAACACGAACGCGGCGCCGGCGACGAGTCCCCAGAACTGGTGACTCAACGGCCGCGGCAAGAAGACAGTCATGCTCACGGCGATCGCCGCAACGATCGCGGGGCCGCCCGGCCGTGGGACCGGACTCCGGTGCCATCGATCGGCACGGGGCACGTCCACCCAGCCGATACCGGTCAGCCACCGCCGCAGGCCGACGGTGAACAGCACCGCGAGCCCCACGGCGAGGGCGAAGGCCGCGATGGTGTGAGCCACCAGGCTCGGCAGGCCGAGCATCTCAGAGCTTGAGAACGTTCGCCGCCGGCGCCCCGACGGACTTGGTCGCATTCCGGGTATCGAATACGAGCGATGCGTGCTTCACCACCCACCCGTAATCGATGCCGGGATGATCGGTAAGAATCAACACGCAGTCCGCGCGCCCGATCTCCTCCGCCGTGAGCGGCACGGACGCATAGTCTTGACCGTGAATGCGGATCCGGGCGACATACGGATCGTGATAGGCAATCGACGCACCCCGCCGGCCCAGCCGCTCCAGGACCTTTACCGCCGGCGACTTCCGGACGTCCCCTATGCCGGCCTTGTATGCTACGCCCAACCCGAGAATGCCGGCGGACGAGATGCTCTTCCGCGCATGCACGTTGATCGCTTCCGTGACACGATCGGCGACGTAGTACGGCATGTTTTCGTTGATCTCGGCGGCCAGAACGATGAACCGCGTATTGAAATCGTATTCCTTTGCCTTGGACGAGAGGTAGTATGGATCGACGGGAATGCAGTGGCCGCCGACCCCGGGGCCGGGATAGAAGGGCATGAACCCGAACGGCTTGGTCGCCGCCGCGCCGATCACCTCCCAGACGTCCACGCCCATCCGATCGCAGAGCAGCGTCAGTTCGTTCACCAGCGCGATGTTCACGCTCCGGAACACGTTCTCGAGAAGCTTGGTCAGCTCCGCCACCCGTGCCGACGAGACACGATAGACGCGGGTGACGACTTGCTCAAACAGCAGTTGCGCGGCCGCGGCGCATGCCGGAGTGATCCCGCCCACGACCTTCGGGATATCTCGCGTGGAGAATCGTGTGTTGCCGGGGTCGACGCGCTCGGGGGAAAAGGCGAGAAAGTAATCTTCGCCGACGCGCAGCCCGGAGGCGGCAAGCAGCGGCAGCGCCACCTCCTCGGTCGTTCCGGGGTACGTCGTGCTCTGCAGCACCACCAGTTCCCCGGGATGCAGGCGGTTCGCCACCTCGCCGAGCGCGGCCACCACGAACCGCAGATCCGGCTCCTTTGCCGCCGTGAACGGCGTCTGGACGCAGATGACGACGGCGTCGGCCTCGGCCAGCATCGGAAATTCGACGGTCGCACGCAGACTGCCGCGCTTGACCAAGTCCTGGAGCACCGCGCTCGAGACGTCCGGGATGTACGAGCGTCCGGCGCCGATCTCGGCGACACGATGGTCGTCCACGTCGATGCCCACCACGCGCATTCCGGCCCGCGCAAACTCTACGGCCAACGGAAGGCCGACATATCCGAGGCCGACGATCCCGATGAGGGCCTCCCGCGTCCGGATGCGCGACTCGAGCGTCTCCCGCGCCTGGGTGCTGATCTCCTCAACGGCCATCGGCGCCCGCCTCCCGCCGCACCTCGCCGTGTGCGATCATTGCCGCCAAGATTTCGTCGAGCGTCTTCGTGGGCCGGTACCCGATCGTCTTCCGCAATTTCGTGATGTCCGGGACGCGGTACCGGATGTCTTCGAATCCTGGGCTTTGAAGAAGCAGCCGACGACAACCGGGAGACCCTTCTCCGCATGGTACGCGCGGGCCAGGTACCCATCAAGGGCCTTCGAGCTTGCGTACACTTCCGAAGTCGAGGCGATGACGACCTTGCACCCATGCTGGAGTGCAATGACATTGAACCCGCGCTCAATGAGTGTTTCAGCCAGGTGCGACCCGATAAATCCGGCGCCCCCTGTGATCAGAGCCCGCAACCGGTCCCTCCCCCTTGCGAATGGCAACACCCTACCCGGCCCGTCTGTCCCGTAGGGCCAAACGGGTCTGGCATGGGTGGTGCTATTCCGTAGACGTAACCAACGCACCTTCTTTGCGCGCAAGAAGTCGCGCGTAAAGACCCTCCACGTCCGATAGAAGGCGCTCCACCGGGAATCGTGCCTGCGCGACGGCGCGGGCGGCGTTCCCAACCCGCCCGGCCGTGTCCGGATCCCGGAGTATACGAAGGATCGCGGCGGCGAGGGAGCCGGCATCACCCGGCGGCACCAAGAAGCCGGTCGTCCCGTCGGCAATGAGATCCGGCAACCCGCCCACGCGCGTCGCGACAACCGGGCGCCCGGCGGCCATGGCCTCGATCGCCGAAACCGGCGTCCCTTCGTTGGTTGAGGACACCGCGAGCACGTCCGTGTCTGCGTAGATCTGAGGGAGGTCACGGCGCCATCCCGTGAAGCTGACACGGCACGCGATGCCGAGAGTCCGCGCGTATTCCTCCGTCGCCGCGCGGAGCGCGCCGTCGCCGACAACCGCGAAGTGCACCTCCGGGTCGGCGGCGGCGATGAGGGCGGCGGCCTGCAGGAAGAGCCGGTGGTTCTTGATCGGGAAGATTCGGCCGACGATCGTGACCAGCCGGGCCCGCTCCGGGAGGCCCAGTTCCCGCCGGAACGCTCCCCGGTAGGCGGCGCACTCGGCAAACGGCCGGAGGTCGAACCCCAGGGGGATCACGGCGATTTTCCGGGGCGGAGCGATCCCGTAGTCGACCAGATCTTGCTTCACCCGCTCGCTCACCGCGACGATCTGATCCGTCATGAGCGCGAGCGCCTGCTCCATCCGGCGCAACAGCCCCGACGTCATCGGTCCGTAGTAGCCCTGCAGGATGTGGCCGTGATATGTATGCACGACGACGGGCACGCCGGCCAGGCGCGCCGCGATCCGGCCGAGGAACCCGGCCTTCGCGGTATGGGTGTGGACGATCTGCGGCCGCCGGGCGCGTATGACGCGATAGAGAGACGCGAGCGCTCTGAGATCCCGCGGCCGCAGGCTGGCGTCACCCACCATCTCGGGGATGATCACCGGACGCACGCCGCGCGCGAGGGCGAAGTCCAGCATGGAACCCTCTCCCGCATTCTCGCTACCGGATACCAGCACGGACTCGAAGCGCCGAGGGTCGAGGCCCGCGGTGAGATTCACCACATGAATGGCCGGACCCCCGACGTTCAGGCGGGCGATGACGCGAACGATAACGGCGCGGCGCCGGACGGGTCCGTTCACGAGCCGGCGCCGGGGGAGCCGGCCCCCAAATAGGGGGCCGTCCGCGGCCGGGCGCTCTCATCGATGAACATCTGGTGCCATACTTCCAGCGTGAGCAGCGTCCAGAGGCGGTGGCCGTGATCTCTCCGACCCGTCTCGTGCTCTTCGACCACCCGCCGAAGAACATCGGGGCGGAAGTATCCTCTCTCGGCGGCACGCCGGCTGAGGACGGTGTCGCGAACGAGCGGTCTCAGGTCGTCCCGGAACCACCGGCCGATTGGAACGCCGAAGCCGTGCTTCTTCCGATGGACGATCTCTCGCGGCACGATCCCCTTCACGGACCGCTTCAGGATGTATTTCATGGTCAGTCCTCTGAGCTTCAGATTCGATGGGATGCGTGCGGCGAACTCGATCAACTCCGTATCGAGGAACGGGGACCGCACCTCCAGGGAATTGGCCATGCTCATCCGGTCGGCCTTAACCAGCAGGTCACCCGGCAGATACGTCTTGGTATTCAGGTAGAGGAGCCGTCCGATCGGATCGGCCTGCCGGACCCGCGCGACGAACGCCTGGAAGTGCTCCAGGGCGTCGGTCTGGGGAGCGTCGAGCATCACCTCTCGAATGAACGGACGTTGAAACACCCCCGCCCATCCTAGGTACCCCTCTACGAGAGGCAGCGGCGCACTCTCGACAAACCGGCGGACGCGGCGCACCACGCCGTCATACCTGGTCGAGTCGGGCAGCGCGCCAAGTAGCGCCGCGATCGCGGCGTGCAGAATATGAGGCGCGCGGCGGTAGGCTTCGGCAACGCGGGCGGCGGCGAAGCGCGTGTACCCGGCAAACAGCTCGTCCCCCCCGTCGCCGGCGAGCGCCACCGTGACGTGCGCGCGCGTTTGCTTGGACACCAGATACATCGGAATCGCCGACGAGTCCCCGAACGGCTGGCCGTAGTGCCGGACGAGCTCAGGGAGGAGACCGGCGGCATCGGGACGCACGACAAATTCATGATGATCGGTGCCGTAGGCGCGCGCCGCCAGGCGCGCGTACGCGAGCTCGTCGAACGAAGGATCATCGGCGAACCCGATGGCGAATGTCTTGACGGGCTGATCCATGAACCGCGCCATGAGCGCAACGATCGCGGTGGAGTCGATTCCCCCGCTGAGAAATGCCCCGAGGGGCACCTCGCTGATGAGCCGGATTCGCACGGCCTTTTCGAGAAGGTGTCGCACCCGCTCGGCGATGTCGCGCACGGACGAATGTTCGACGGCGTCCGCCGCGTAGGTGACATCCCAGTACTCCGCCACCGAAACCTCGCCGTTCGCCACGGTGAGCGTGTGGCCTGGGGGAAGTTCATGGATGTCCTCAAACATCGTGTGCGGCGCCGGCACATATCCGCAGGCCAGATACAGGGGCAGCATCCGGCGATTCACCCGGCGCGGGACCGCAGGGTGGAGCAGCAGGGCGCTGATCTCGGATGCGAAGACGAGCTGCCGGGCGTCCCGGTAGTAGTAGAGCGGCTTTTCGCCCACGCGATCGCGGGCCAGGAACAGCCGGCCGGGCGATGAGGACGACCGTCCATCATGGATCGCAAATGCAAACATGCCGCGCAGCCGCCGCACACAGTCCGCGCCCCATTCCTCGTACGCATGCAGGACGGCTTCGGTGTCGGAGCGCGTGCGGAAGCGGTGTCCGCGGCCTTCGAGTTCCCGGCGGAGGTCCATGAAATTATAGGTTTCGCCGTTGTAGACGATCCAGCACGTGCCGTCCTCGTTGGGCATCGGCTGCTGTCCGGTCCCGAGGTCGATGATCCGAAGGCGGCGCATCGCCAGCGACACGCCGTCGGCCTCCCACGCGCCGCGCTCGTCGGGCCCCCGGTGGGTCAGTGACTCCAACATCCCGTCCACCGGCATGGCGACCGATGCGGCGCCGGGCGCCAGGCGGATCTGTCCGCAGATCCCGCACATTATCCCTGCCGCCTACGCATCGTCACGCCGATCATGCCGCATGCGGGCTGGGCTCCAATGTCCTTCCGGCGCCGCGTTCCCCCGGCCGCGCGCGAAGGGAGTTCGCCACCGCCAGCAGCACAAAGAAAATGAAGGTGGAGTCCAGCCGCGGCGCGCCCAGGATCGCGATGCCGTAGCTCAGGATCGACAGGAACAAGCCCATAACCGTTGCCCGGCGCCGCGGATCTGGATCACTGCGGTAGCGTCGCCACAGCGCGCGCAGAGAGAGCCCCACCAAGAGGACAAACGCCGCTCCGGCAGCCACGCCGCTCTCCATGGCGACCACGAGGTAGACCGGCAGATCGTTCAGCGGGGAGAAGCCGGAGCCGACAAACATCCATCGGGTCACGGAGCCGGTCCCATATCCCAATGCCGGGCGCCGGATGAGCGCCTCCAGCGCGGCGGTGATGGCCTCCAGGCGCGGGCCCACGCCGTTGTGCCGGTAGGTCTGATTTTGATAGAAGTTTGTGACAAAGTCGGCGTACACGTACCGCCGCGGGATGAGCGTCACTCCGAGCGTCAGGATGGTGACAATGAGCAGTGCCGCCACAAGCAAGGACTTGCCCAATTGTCGCGGCATGATGACGGCCGGCACGATCGCGGTCACCAACACGGCGACGATGGCGGCCCGAACCTGCGTAACAAACAGGCCCAGCACCATCATGACGACGATGACCGCGCCGAGGATCTTCGGTATCCGCACGTCCGGGGAGAAAAGCCGGGAACTGACGAGGAAGAACGTCGCGGCGAAGAAATATCCAAGGAGGGTGTTGACCGCAAAGGGTCCCGAACTGGCGAGCAGACCGATGTGCCGGTACTGCGGGCCGAGCGTGGCGTTTGGGTCCGCCTCCCACGCGGTGCGGGCGTTCGCGTAGACATCCGTCTGAGTGAGAAATTCGTAACACGACAGCGCGGCGAGTGCCACGGCCAGGACGACCACCACGTCGAGGACCCTTCGGCCGTCATCGTACGACCGCAACTCCGTCGACACCACAACAAAGATCGCGTAATAGTAGGCGACGTAGCCGACCCACGTGATCAACGCGCCCGCCTCGCCGGTCGCGACGGCTGAGAGGAACTGCGTCGCCACCAGCACGGCGAGGGACACCGTGACCCCGTTCCACGCCCAGCGGATTCGCCCCGTGATCCCGCGTCGGAGAAACCACCATGCGATCAGGATCAGCACCAGCATCCGCGGCACGTCGAGGATGGGAAGACCCGACCCCAGATAGAACCCCGCGCCCTGCGGCGCGAACGGGATGGCGAAGATGCAGAAGAGGAGAAACCGTGGCATCGGTCTCGCGCGCGCGGCGGGATGCGGCCGCGCGGTATCGCGTGCCGGCACGGCGGACATCATGCCGCCGACATCACCCGCGGTGCGGCGCCGGGCGTTCCACTCTGACGCACCTTCGCAGGTGCGCGGACAGCCCGCGGTACCGCCTGGTCAAGTCGAGGGCGTGCGGGACCACCCTGATCACGCGGCCTCGAGCTACGTGTTTGAGAACCGATTTCGCAAAGACGCCGCGGAGCTTCTTCCGCACCGCCGCGGCCTGCGCGTCCGTCAGCCCGTCCAATTCACGTGTCGCGGATTCCAAGATCGCGATCTCCTCGAGGGTGACGGCGATCCAGTTCCGCTTGATGAAGTTTCCGGCATGCTGCCGGTACTTCGCGAGAGACGCATCGACATAACGCACGGCGTAGTCGCGGGCAACCCGCAGGAACAGTTCGTACTCCTCGCCGTTCGTCAACTCCGCGCGAAATCCGCCCGCCTGCATGCACACGTCCCGCCGGAGGACGGCCGTCACGCAGGGGATGAAGTTGGGGCCCGTCAGGAGGTCGAAGAAGACGTCTCCGGCCCGCGGGGCAAACCGGTCAAAGAACGTGCCGTTGCGGCTCCTCCCCAAGGCGTCGATATAGTCGGCGTTACAATACACCAACCCGACCCTCGGATCCGCATCGAACAGCGGGGCCTGCGCGGCGAGCTTCGTCGGAAGCCACACGTCGTCGCAGTCCAGAAACGCGATCAGCGTGCCGCGCGCCTGCGCGAGGGCCATGTTGCGCGCCTGGCCGAGGGGGACCGTCGCCTGGCCCCGGAAGTACCGGATTTTTCCGTCAAATGCCCGGGCGATCCGCGCGCTGCCGTCGGTGCTCGCGTTGTCCCAGAAGACGATCTCCCAGTCGGAAAACGTCTGCGCGTAGACGCTCTCGATCGCGTCCCTCAGGTATCGCGCGCTGTTGAAGCAGTTCATGATCACGCTGACGGCGGGCACGGCGCTCACCCTCCGCCGCCTTCCCCGGAGGCACAGGCCGAGCCGAGACCGATGCCCTCGTAGAGCCGGAAGGCGGCCTTCTCGAAGAACCGCCGCCCATCGACGATCACGGGCTGCCGCGCGAGCTGGGGCACAATCTCTTCCAGGGCCTTGAACGGGGCCCAGGACGTCACCAGCACGAGAGCGTCGGCGGTCCGCGCCAGGCCCTCGAGGTCCTCCGCCACCGTGACCCCCGCCGGGACGCCGCGGCCGTCCGCCGTGACCAGGGGGTCGTAGACAATGACGGTTGCCGATTCCCGCCGCAGCAACTCGATGACCCGAAGGGCGGGGGAATCGCGGACGTCGTCCGTTCCGGGCTTGAAGGCCAGGCCGAGCACGCCGACCCGCCGGCCGGCGAGCGTATCGAAGTGTCTCTTCAGCAAACCGACAAGTCTCTGGGGCTGACCCGCGTTGACGTCGGCGACCGATTGTAGCAGCGCGGGATCATACCCGCGCCGGCGGGCTTCGGCCACCAGGGCCTCGAGATCTTTCGGCAGACAACTTCCTCCGAACCCGCAGCCGGGAAGCAGATAGGAGAGGATATCCGGACGGACCCGGCGGCCGTCCTCCGACACGGCCGCGAGGCGCCGGTCGAGATGCACTCCGTGCATCACGTCCATCGCGTCCAGGTCGGGGTAGCGGTCGCAGAGATTCGCGATCTCGTTCGAAAAGGAGATGAGCGTCGCGAGCAACGCGTTCGACGCGTACTTGATCATCTCCGCGGTTCGGTTGTTGGTGCGAATGATCTCCACGCCGTGGAAGACCGCGTACAGGTCCTCGACCTTCTGACGCGCCCGGGCGTCACTGCCGGCAACTACGATGCGGTCCGGATTCATGAAATCCGCGACCGCACGCCCTTCCCGCAGAAACTCGGGGTTGACGCCTGCGCCGAAGTCCTCCCCAGGCATCTTGCCCGAATGCTGCCGGAGCAGAGGGAGGACGACGCCGTCGGTGGTGCCGGGGACGACCGTGCTCTTCACGGCGACGGTGTGATACCCGGCTTTGTCTCGGAGCGCCCGACCAATCTGCGCGGCCGCCTCGCGCACATAGGCAAGGTCAATCCCAGTCTCGCCCGCGGGAGTCCCGACCGCGAGTAGCGTGATGGCGGAGCCGCGGACGGCGGCACGCAGGTCCTCGGTGGCGGCAAACCGTCCGTGCTCGAGCACTCGGTGCAGCATTTCCGTGAGTCCCGGCTCCTGCACCGGGCACTGTCCCCGGTTGATGCGCTCGACCCGTGATGCGTCGATATCAACACACGTAACGTTGTGCCCCAGATGGGACAGGCACACCCCGCTCACAAGTCCGACGTAGCCTGCACCGACCACCGAGACGCGTTCCATCGGGGTCAGTTGCCGGACGCCGAATACCACGTCAGGGTGCGCCGAAGCCCCTCCGCGAGCGGCACGGTCGGACGATATCCCAACTCGTCCCGGGCCTTGTCGATGCAGGGACAGCGACGGCCGGGATTGTCCGTCAGGTACTGCCCGTCGCGCGGATTCCCGAAGACGACGCGGCCCCTGTAGCCGAAGTGTTCGTGCGCAAGCGCGCGCATCAGCTCCGCCAGCTGGGCGACCGAGATCTCCGGCTGCTCGACGCCGATGTTGTACGCCTCTCCGGGCCTCCCGCGCACCAGTGCCTTGAGGTACCCGGAGATGGCGTCGGTCACATAGCAGAAGGTTCGAGTCGGCGAACCATCGGAGAACACTTCGATGTCCCGGCCGGCGAGAATGCCGGCGGCAAAGTCCGGCACGACGCGGCGATCGTCGAGGTTCAGTCCCGGTCCGAAGTTGTTGAACGGCCGCACGCTGACAATCGGTAATCCGTACGACGCCGCAAAATTGACGCAGAGCGTCTCGCCGAATCGCTTGCTCTCGTCATAGCAGGCCCGCGGGCCCGTACAGGACACGTTGCCATGGTAGGTTTCGCGCGTGGGGATGTGCGCCGGATCCGGATCCCCGTAGATCTCGCTCGACGAGAAGAAGAGGAGGCAGCCCGGCCGTTCGCGGGAGTAGGTTCGCCGGTAATGCTCGAGCAACGCGCGAAGACCCCACACGTTCGCGTCAATCGTCTCAATGGGATGTTTGCGGTACACCACCGGCGATGCGATGGATGCCGCGTGCATGATGTAATCGTAGGGGGCGTGCGAAGCATCGAGCGCGCGCGTCACATCGTGCGCCACCAGCTCGAATGCCGCCGGCGCGCGTCGGGCCAGGTCGGCGAGCCACGCGGGGGTGCCGCGCATGAAGTTGTCTATCACCGTGAGGCGGATCGGCGCCGGCGCGCCGGCATTGTACCGCAGCACGCACTGGATCAAGTAATATCCAAGAAACCCGCCCCCGCCGGTCACCAGGAGTGTCGAATCCGACAGCGCGTCAAGCTCGCTCCGCGACGCCGCCACGATGGCGTCCAGGTCCTCGTCGACGACCGACCTGCCGTCTAGTCGTCGTCCCAGCGTTTCCACGGAGCCCTCCCGTTGGCCCACATCTCGTTCAAGAGGAGATAGTCTCGGTAGGTGTCCATACAATGCCAGAAGCCCTCGTGTCGGAACATGGTCACGCGGCGTTCCTGCGCCAGCCGCCTCATCGGCTCTTCCTCAAACTCGCAATCACCCGCGATGTAATCGAAGACGCGCTTGTCCAGCGTGAAGAACCCGCCGTTGATGTACCCTTCCAAGACTTTCTTCTCTTCCCAGTCGACGATCGCGCCGTTCCTGTCCGTCTCGACGGTTGCAAACCGGGAGATCGGATGCACGCCCGTAAAGGTCACCAGCGCTTCGGCGCGACGATGGTGTTCGGTCAAACGATGGATGTCGATGTCGGCCACCCCATCTCCGTACGTCATCATGAACAGACCTCCGGAGATGTAGGGCTGGATCTTCTTGAGGCGCCCCCCCTTCTTGGTGTCCTTCCCGGTATCGACGAGCGTCACGCGCCAGTCTTCGGCATGGGTGCGGTGCCGAACGGTCATCTCCTGCGAGGCCAGGTCGACGGTGACGTCGCTGTTCATCCAACGATAGTTCATGAAGTACTCGCGGATCAGCTCCTGTTTGTAGCCGAGACACAAAATGAAATCCCGGTAGCCGAAGTGGCTGTACGTCTTCATGATGTGCCAGAGAATCGGGCGCCCGCCGACGTCCACCATCGGCTTGGGCCGGTATTCCGTCTCTTCCCGCAGCCGTGTGCCTTGCCCCCCGCAGAGGATGACGACCTCCATCGGATTACGCCCCCTGTTTGACGCCGAAGTAATTCGCTGCACGCACTCGCGCCCCTTGAAACACGCGATAGTTCAGCCGCTGGACGTGGAGCACGAATCCGGCGTCCCCGAGGAATTCTTGGTAGTCGTCGTCGCGATAACTGTACCGTCCCGACGCGTCCCGCCGCAGCGCCGTCCGATCGCCGGCCGTCCCGTTCGAACGCCCCGCCACCGCCGAGCGGTACCAGCCCCGAAGCGCCCGCATCCAGGCGGGAGCCGCCGCGATCAGCTCGCAGCTGACGATGACGACCCCACCCGGTCTCAAGATCCGGTGGACGTCGCGGAGCAGCGTGCGGGGGGCGTCGTGCATGTACAGAGCTTGGCAGAAGACGACGACGTCGACCGCCGCGTCGGGAAACCGGCCGACGACTTCCGACATCTCGCCGAGCCGGCGCTCGATTTTGGCATCGACGGCGTGATACTGAGCCAGGACGAGGGGGGCCACCTTGAACAGCCGGTGTGCGGAGTAGTCGGCCGCAACGATGCGCTCTACACGGGCGTGCGTGGAGACGATGGCGGACGTCCAACACACCCCCGCACCCAGATCCAGGACGGTTCCCCGGACGCCGCCGAGCCCGTGCTCGAGGTATGCCAGGCCGTCACGAAAGCATCGCTCCAGGTTCGTCTCGTCCCGCAGATATTTGAGGACACGCGGATCTTTGACGTCCTCGAGCCACCACGCCTTGGTGCGCTCTATCGCTTCGTCGTTCCAGTACTCGCGCGGCTCCAACCGGCCGTCGCTGCTCATTACGTGGGCCGGCCCGCCCCGGACGCCGGAGAAAAATGCAGCTCCAGCCTCGGATCCGGCCGTTCACGCGCCCGCCGCAGCCGCTCCACCAGCAGATCGGGGCGTCTGATCCTCTGGTGCGTCGGCAGGTTGACGCAATGCCGGGCGACCTCCTCGGCCACCGGGCAGCTTCCCGGCGCATACCCGATCTCGTCGAGGTTGTGGTCCCGCCCGCCGGCGATCGTGCGGAACCACACTCCCATGTCGAGGACCGGCGAGAAGTGCTTCTCCCACGCGTCGCGATGATCGACGAGAAACGTATAGCGCAAGAAGGCGTGATTCGAGCCGTCGGAGTTGAGCAGCCCCTGATAGGCGCCGATCCACGCTTCATAGTGCTTCGCCAGCCGCCGCCGCCAGGTCAGGTTGGCATCGAGCAGGGCCAACTGGCTGAGACCGATCTGGGCCTGCGCATTGGAGAGCCGGGCCGGATACGGGTAGCGCGCCGGCTTCGTGAGGGAAAGTTCGTCATAGAAGTACGGCCAGAGCCTGAGCTTGCTCAACACCCCGTGCGCGTACTTTCCGACCGGGTACAGCCCGGGGTGAAACAGCAGGTACTCCGCCACGAACGTCGCCAGGATCGCTCGGATTCGGCGGCGGCTCAAGAATGGCGTTCCCGCCTGCATTGCTGCGAGCGTCCGGGCAAGATCGGGATCGCTGGTCGTGACCATGCCGCCGGTGGACGTGGAGATGACCTTGGAATGATCCGTGGAAAAGAACGCCACCCGCGTCAGGCTGCCGACCGCCCGGCCGCCGTGGGCCGCCCCAAGCGCGTGCGCCCCGTCCTCGATGACGGTGATGCCGTACCGCTCCGCGATCTCCGCGATCGCGTCAATGTCGCAGACCAGCCCAAACGTGTGCTGCGCGAGGATGGCCTTGGTCTTGTGAGTGATCTTCTCCTCAATCTTCTGCACGTCGATATTGAAAGTCCGGGGCCCGATGTCCACGTAGACGGGGCGGGCGCCTCGGTACAGGATCGCGTTCGGAACGACCACGCAGGTGAAGGCGGGAACGATGACCTCGTCGCCGGGACCGATCTTCAGGGCCTCCAGCATGGCATACAGCCCCATCCGTCCCGACGCGAAGCTGAACGCGAACTCGGTGCCGGCCGCCTCCGCAAATCGCCGTTCGTATGCCTGGATGTGGGGCCCGGCATCCAACTCCCGCCCGTGCCACAGCAGCCGCAGGGCCAACTCGCACTCCTGCCACGTATTGGTGCCCGAGTAGATCGTGTAGCGAATCATCGGGTCCCGCCCCCCGAGCCTACTCGATAAACCGCCGGAGATGCTCGTCGGTAACCGGAGAGAAGCACGCATGCAACACCCTCACTCCCCGTTCGCGGAGTCGAGAACGGGCGGCATCGTCGATGTGGATCAGCTCATCGATACGCCGGATGATCTCGTCGTGGGTGAAGCACGGCGTGTCCACGACGTCATCGAACCATGCCAACGGGTTAAAGTCCAGCGCCGTCGGGCTCCCGACAAGCACGACGGGCATTCCCGCCGCGACCGCCTCCAGGGCCGCCCCGGTGCAGGCGCTCACGACGAGATCCGCCTCCTCGAGCCACTCACTGAGCGCGCCCTCGATCAGCACCACATGATCCAGCCTCCGCGGTCCCGCCGCCCGGCGCAGAGCCTCGATCGAGTAATCTGGATGGGGCTTGACATACCATGTCATATCCGGCCGCTCCAGGGACACCGGCAGCACCAGGTCGAGCAACGCCAGCCCCTGCGCCAGCGGGTTTGGGAGGGTGACCAGCACGCCGGCCCGATCCGCATGAATCCGGTGATCCGCCCTTGTGCTTTGATTCCACAGATAGCCGTATCGTAGACCGCACCCCACGACGACAGGCACCTGAGATCGGCTCTGGATGGTCAGAATTTGTTGGTGCAGCGGCCCGCTGCAGACGATCTTGTCCGGGACGACCCCCGCGTGGCATTCCACGGCCGTCGGGAACATGTTCAGCAGATTGGGAAACAACGGCGTGTTCTGAATGCCGTGGTGGCGGACTCCGGGAAAGGCCTCGGTACATCCGAGCACCAGTGCCTTGTCGAGCATTTGATTCTCGAACCAGTTGAGGATCAGATCGGGGGCCAGGCCCGCCGCCTTGAGCCGCACCGGAAGGCGCCGCATCAGGCACGCCTCAAGCGGCCGCCGCGATACGGCTTGTAGCCACCGCTCCTCCTCGACGAGCGGCCGGATATCCATGCCGGCAAGGGGGGCCGCGGTGCGGGGGTAACGCAGACCCTTCAGCGCGCAGCGCATCGCCGCGGCGTAATCGCCGAGCGTCAGCCAGTCTTCGGGGATCAAGAACTCCGTCGCGCTGCTGCGCATCCAGGCGTAGACCTCGGCGATCGGCGTTCGGATGCCGGCGGGGGTCGCCAACACGTATGTATGGAATCCACGCGCACCGAGCCACTCGTGGAGATATGGGAAATACCGGTCGCGAAAGATCCCGTCCGGAGCCAGGTTCGATTCGTGGAGGAATGTATCGATCAAGACCGCCGGGTGGTGCGCGAGGAAGGGCGGCCGCCGCCGCGCTCCCCGACGCGTGGCTCGCGCCGCCCGGCGGCGCCGGAAGCCGCTGACGAGAAAAAATCCCCACACCAACACCAACCGGACAGCCCACGTGAGTCGCTCGATCCACTTCCACCGGGGTCCCTGGGAAACCGCGGATACGCCACACGCCGCCGACAGACGGCGAAGCGCGTCGACGAGCCCCCGGCTCTCGGCCACCAGCAGGCGCGGACCTCGATCGCCGGAGAGAGCGCGCCGCGCGACCTCCAGATAGCACGCGTGCAGAAACAACGGGCTGACCAGGGTATTCCGCTCGGACACGTTCGTGAACCACCAGTCGGGGTCGTTCTCGTAGAGACGGCTCAGCGCGTCGACCCACTCCACAAAGGGGCCGCGCAGCGCGTCGGCCGCCGAGGCTAGCGCATGCCCAATCTCCGCGCGTTCAAACCCCGCGCCCAGCTCACGCTCCCAGCGCCGGGCCGCCGGATAGTCTTGCCCCAGGAACAGCCAGGGAATGGGCGCGTCCGTGCCGGGACCCGTCGCGTCGACGACCATCCGGGCAACTCGCTCCGGGCGCCGGCCGGCATGCGCGATGACCACGCCCTGCCGCGTCACTTCCGTTGCGGAGGTGGACCGGCCGGAGTTCGCACGGTCTACTGTTCGCAATAGAAATGCCAGTATGGGCTGTGCTCCGATACGATCAGCGTCGAAAACGCGTCGGCCAACGTCAGGATATCCCGCTTGGCGTACCGCTGCTCGATGCGCGTGAAAAATCGATCGTAGACGTCCTGGCGGATCCGCACGAGCCCCTTTCCCGCGTACGTCTCGTACAGGGGGACGTGCCGGCTCCATCCCACCGGCCGGAGGAGCCCTCCCAGGCCGATGAGGGGGAGATACAGACCTCCCGCCAGCAGCCAGGTGAGCGCGCCGCGCGTACCGGGATTGCGCACGAGACGGCTCAAGACCGCGCGCATGCCTCCGACGAGACCGAGCAGCCATCGAAAGTAGACCGGACGGTTGTCCAGCGCATAATACAGGTAGACGAGGAGACGGCGCGACCACCGGCGCAGCGACCGGACTTCGGTGAGCGCCGGAGTCGGGAGGTGGTGCAGGACGCCGAGACACACCACCAGATCCGCGAACCCGTAACGAAATTCCAATTTGGTCAAATCTCCCATGAAGAACAGCGCGTTCGACGCCGCCGCCAGGTTCCGCCGGGCGACGAAGATGGCGTCGGAAAAATCCACCAGCACGATCTCCCTGCACAGCCGGCTCAAGAAGAGGCTCCACCGCCCGATCCCGCAGCCAAGATCGCACACCCGCCACGCCCGGAGTGCCCCAAGGTCGATCAGGTCGAAATAGAGCTGGAACTCCCGTTCATGCTCGGGCAGGATGTCCGGGAAGGCGCTCCACTCTTCCCCAAACGTGTATTGGATGTCCGGGGCAAACCCGGCGTCGGGAGCCGCCCGGGGACCCTCGGAGTCCTGAAGCCGTTGGGCAAGTCGCGGGGGGTACTGCGACGGCTCGAGGAGCACGATGACATCATCAACAATCGGGTAGCGCCGCCCGCGGACCACAAGACAGCCCCGCTCCAACGAGACGGCCGGCGTGCCCCAGAGATCCCGCAACACCGCCAGCTTGTCTTCGTAGTATGCCGCGCTCCGATGGTCCACGTCACGCGCCATCCACGTCCGGATCCGCGCAGAGGAGCACCTTCAGGTGCCTGCGCGTCCGGAACAGTTGCCAGGCCGTCGCAAAGTCCCGGAGGGGGATCACCGTGTGCACGAACGGACCGAGATCCAGAGTGCGCAGGACCTGGATCGCTTCGTCGAAATCCGCGCCCGAGCCGCCGACCGAACCGATCACGATCTTGTCGTACGCCACGATCGAATGCATCGCGAACTCCCGTCGAACGTAGGGCAATCCGATCAGCAGCAACACGGCCCCCGGCCGGCTCTCCAGAAGGATGGTCTGCCACACCCCGGGGTCGCCGGTGGCCTCAACGATAATCTCAAACCGCATGAGATCGCTCAGCGAATCGAAGGTCTGGATCCCCGTGCCGGTCAATTGCGCCCGGCGGTCCGGATTCTGATCGTAGACGGCGACGCGATAGCCCCGCGTTTGCAAAATGCGCGCGGCCAGGTGTCCGATCGGCCCGGCGCCGACGATCCCGCAGGAGCCGGCCGCCTCGCCCGGCCGCCGCAGACGTTCGAGCCGCCTCAGTCCCTTCAGGACCACGGCCGCCGGTTCGCACAGTGCCGCGGCTTTGAGATCCATGGAGGCGGGGAGCGTGTGCACGAAGCGCGCCGGGGCGACCACGTATTCGGCGTAGCCGCCGTTCCGGCCGATCACCCCGACCTCCTGACGATCCGCGCAGCGAATCCCATCGCCGCTCAGGCAGTACTGGCACACGCCGCAGCTCTGGATGTGCTCGACGACGACGCGATCCCCCTCGGCGCACCCGTTGACGTTCACCCCGGTCTTGACGATCCGCCCCGAAAACTCGTGTCCGGGCACGATCGGATACGTCGCCTCGCCCGTTTGGTAGCAACCCAGGGATCCGTCGAAAATCTCGAGATCCGCACCGGACACCCCTTCGTACGCCACCTTGATGAGCACCTCGCCCGGCTTGATGACCGGCATCGCGATCTCCTCGAACGACGCCCGGCCGGGGCCGCGAATCACCACGGCGCCGTACCGTGCGTCGAAGAACATGTCCCGCTTCTGCTGCGGGCTTCGCGCGTACCGGGCCCCGTGGGCCAACCCGACGGCGGTCCCCCAGGCCTTTTCCCAGCGGAAGCGCAGGATCTCGGGCGTCTTGGTCACGAGCACGCCCCGGCGCCCGGCCGCGACAAGATCCGCGATCAGACGGGCGCCGTCGCCCGCCAGCTCGCCGGCCATGCCCCAGGCCGCGGGAACCCCGATGATCCGCCTGGCTACGGCTTCGCGGTAGTACCGACGGCGAACTTGCCGCCATGTCTCTTCGTGGATGTGGTACACCGCCGCCCGCGGCTCGTAGGCTCCCCGGTACCCCTGCTGCATCCAGTGCTTGATCCACTCCACGTCCTCCAACCCCGGCAGCGACTCATCAAACGGGTGCGCTTCCCATAACTCCCGCCGGAGGGCGGAGTTGGCGTTATTGGCAAAGAAGTTCGGCGGCGTGAGCGCGACGGGCTCGAGTCCGAAGGTTCGGGCAAGGTCCATCGCCTCTGAGAACTTCGAGCCGGCCACGCCGAGTTGACGTCCGCACACCATGGCGGTGCGCGTCTGCCCAAGCGGCGCGGTCAGATGCGTGAGCCAGGCGCTGTCGATCGGAAGGGCATGGGCGGAAATGATCGCCACGTACCGTCCGGTGCTGTGTTGCACACCCGCGTTGAGCGAGTAGCCGAACGTAAAGTCGGCACTCTCGATCCGCACAACCTGGTCCGCATGCCGGCGCGCAATCTCCCGCGTCCGGTCGATCGATCCCGAGTCGACGACGATGATCTCGATGCCCTGACCATACTCTTGTTCACGAAGCCGCCGCAGCAGACCCTCGAGGTGCCGCTCCTCGTTGTAGGCCCGGATCACCACCGAGGTGTGCAGGGAACTCACCACCGGCAACACCGCGGCGGACGCACAAGACCGACCGGCACTATTCGGAGCCCTGGAGGCGCAGCCTGGGGAGGTAGCCGTCCACGAGAGGATCGTGCCTCAGCGCCGCTTCGATACGGGCCACATCGGACGGCACGTCCACGCTGATGGTGACGCGCGGGACCTCGACGGCCTTGATCTTGTAGCCGTACTCGAGCACGCGAAGCATGTCGACGGACTCTGCCTGCTCCAGCGGCGTTTGCGGGAGTCTGGTAAAGGTCTTGAGAAAGTCTCGACGAAACGGCAGCACGACCAGTTGCTGGTACATCGGAACCGCGTCCCCCAGACGGACCGTCGTCGGAATCGGCTCTCGCGACATGTACAGCACCAGGCCGCCGCGGTCGGTCACGACCTTGATCACGTTACGGTTCTCGAAGGTTTCGCGGTCGCGAATGCGCGCGACCGGGTTCGTGCAGACCAACGTCGGATCCTCCGCGAGCGCGCGAACCGGCGCGTCCACCATTTCGGGATAGAGCATCGGCTCATCGCCCTGGATGTTGACCACGATCTCGCTCCGATCCTCGGTCCGCTCGACCGCCTCCGCCACCCGGTCGGTCGCCCGCTCGTGGTGGGGAGAGGTCATGATTACCGGCACCCCGTAGCGCTCCGCGGACGCCCGTATCTCCTGGTCCGGCGTTGCCACGTACACCGCGTCGAGCGATGTGCACATGCGCGCGCGGAAATAGACGTGCACCACCATCGGGGCGCCGAGGATCGAGACCAGCGGTTTGCCCGGAAACCGGGAGGATCCCATCCGAGCGGGGATTATGCCGATCGTACGCATCGCCGCTCCTCGTGCCGCGCTAGAAGAGCCCCAGCGCGGTCCACCCGCCGTCGACGTAGAGGTTGACTCCGGTGACGAAACGCGCCTGGTCGCTCACGAGGAATGCGATCGCGTCGGCGATGTCCTGCGGCTCCGCCAGCCGTCCGAGCGGAATCCGCCGCTGCAACTCGGCCAGGCTGGCGAAGCCTTTGGCAATCGTCTCTTCCACCATCGGGGTTCGCGTGTGGGCCGGACTCACGCAGTTGACACGAATCCCGTGGGCCGCCCACTCCGCCGCCAGCGCCTGCGTGAGAGCCACCACCCCCGCTTTGCTCGCGCAGTAGGCGGCCCGCATGGGAAAACCGGCGGCCGCGGCCGTAGAACCGATGTTCACGATCGTCCCGCCGCTGCGCCGAATCATCTCTCTTCCGGCGGCCTGGCAGCACAGGAACGTGCCCTTCAGGTTCGTCGCCGTCACCGTGTCCCAGTCACGCTCCGCGTAATCCTCCGACCTGCCCCGAATGGACAGGCCCGCGCAGTTGACGAGGACATCGATCCCGCCGTATTCTTCCACGATCCGCCTGGTCATCTCGGCCACGCTGCCCGCGGCGACCACGTCCACCGGCACGGCCAGCGCCGCATGGCCGCGGTCTGCGATCGCGCGCGCCGTCCGTTCTGCCGCACCCTCGTCGCGATCGGCCGCCGCCACCACGGCGTCGGGGCCGCATAAACGCAGTGCCACAGCGGAGCCGATGCTTCCGCCGCTTCCGGTCACCACCACGACTTTTCTCGAGCTCACGCCGAATCCGCCTCGCTCCGCCTGGGCCCCGGGCGCTAGGCCATGTACAATCCGCCGTTGACGTTCAGGGTCGCGCCGGTAATATAGGCGCTCCCGGCCCCGGCGAGGAACACGACCGCATGGGCGACGTCGTCCGGCGTCCCGACGCGGCGGAGCGGCACGTCCCCCACCAACCGGGTGACCAGTTCGGGAGGGTACGCCGCCGACATCTCCGTGTCGATGATCCCCGGCGCGACGCAATTCACCAGGATTCCCCACGGAGCCAGCTGCTTCGCCAGGTACTTCGTCAGGCAGATGACGCCGGACTTGGAGACGGAATAATGCGCGCCGATGAAGTATCCTCCGGTCTGACCGGCCTGCGACGCCAGCATGATAATGCGGCCCGCCCGTTGCTCCTTCATGATGGGGATGACGCGCTGGCAGCACAGGAACGCGCTCTTGAGGTTGACGTCCATCAACCGGTCCCACTCATCGACGCTGAGATCGTCAAACGCGCGGATCGCCGCGCTCCCCGCGTTGTTGACCAGCGCGTCGATGCGGCCCCACCGCGCCAGGGTCTCGTGCATCATCGCCTCGACGGCGTCCGCGCGTGAAACGTCCGCCTGAACGATCACCGCGTCCCGGCCAAGCGCGGCGATCTCCCGCGCCACCTCGGCGGCCCCGTCGGCATGCGACCGATAATTCACAACCACGTCGTAGCCGGCCTGTGCCAGCCGCAAGGCGCACGCACGACCGATGCCGCGTGAGGCACCGGTCACGAGCGCCACTTTGGAGTCCTGCGCGAGACGCGACACCGTCCCTCCGTTACGCAGCGCGCCGGGCGAACGCCGCGAACTGAAGCGTCCCGTAGATTCTTTTTGGCGCTTCGGTCCCCCTCTCTCGCCCCGCCGCGGCAGCATGCCTGAGGCCGGCGGTGTGATTCAGACCGCATCCAACTGCTCCGGATGGCCGGAGCTTCCCAGGAACCACCGCCACCAACCGTAGGCCACGGCGGCCGCGCCGGCCCACGCCGCCGCCACGCAGGCGAGCCGGAACGCGAGGCTCGACAGCCAGGCGCCGTGCGCCGCCAGCGCGCGGACGTGCAGGACGATGAACACGAGAGCCGCGACGGCGAGCAGGCCGAGCATCCCACCGTACAACGCTCCTCGATCTCTTCTCCGGCCGGCCAGGTACCGGTGCGTCGCTGCAAAGAGCCCCGCCGTGATCGCCATCTGGGAGGTTACTGTGGCCCAGGCCACCCCGCTCGGTCCCCAATGAAGGTATCGCAGGGCCACGGTGCCGAGCAGCGCGTTGAGCGCCAGCCCGGCGCCCCACACCACGGCGTGAAGGCGTTGTCGGTTCAACGAGACGGAGTTCAGCAGGATGCTCGGGACAAGCGCGGCGGCCGCAAGAGGCACGACGAAAATCAGCCCCTCCACCACCGGAACCGCGGGTGCAAATCGCGGCAGGTAATGCAGGACGAGTGGCCCCAAGGCCGCCTGTCCGGCGTTGACGCCGAAAGATGTGGCGGCGACAAGGAAAACGACGATGCGCGCGGCCTCCGCGCCGAGCGCCTCCGCGCCGCCCCGCCTGCCCAACTCTCCGAACAGCACCGGCGCCAAGACATTTCCGAAGTCGGAGACCAGCAGCCTCGCGAGGTTGGCAAAGTTCAGCGCAAACGTGAAATAGCCCAGGGCCGCGAACGGCAGCCAGACGGCAATGAGCGTCTGATCGACCGTCCGGAACCCCCAGTAGAAGACGCCGAGCAGGGTCATCGGAAGGCCGATGTGCAAGAGCCGCCGGGCCTCGGGCCCGCCCCAGACGACCGCGTATCTGAGCGGCGGTGCGATCAGCCGGTACACGGTCAGAGCCACGGTCGCCGCGACCGCGCGATCGAGCAGAACGCTGTAGATGCCGAGCCAGCGGACCGACGCCACGACAAACACCTGGGCGACGAGATTGGAAACGAGTACCACGCGGGCCTGGAGGCCAAACCGCCGGTGAATGCCGTGGATTCCGCCGACGAAATCGCGAACCGACATCAGCAGATAGGCCAGCGCAATCAGCGGGAGACCGTGACGAATGACCGGCACCGAATAGGACAGGCTCGCGAACAGCATCACGGTCACGGGGAGGAGCACGTACGGCACCTCGACCGTGAGCGCGACGTTTTGAATCCGGCGCGCCTCCTCGGCTTTCCCTTGTCCCAGCAGGTGGGGCATCTCCCGCATCGCGGCGCTGAAGAGGCCCGGACGGAGCAGGTTGGCGTAGAAGAGCCACAGCATGAGAAATCCGGAGACACCGAGCATCTCCGGCCCCAGGACGCGGGCAACATACATGTAGGCGAGAAAGCCGGCAAGCGCGGAGGCCAGATTAGCCCCCGAGAGCTTCGCGGAGTTCCGGAGGACCGACAGCGGTGTGATCGCCGGACCGCCTGTTTCAGTCATGAACGACCGGGCCCCCCGACGCCGCTTCCCCGGTCCGGCCGGCGAGGCCCTCCAGTGTGCGCAGGATGTCCACGCCCTCGGGATGCAGCACCTGCCCCCGCGTGACGTCGCCGCGGAGGAACTGCTCGACGGCCTGCACCGCCTCCTGGGTCTGCGTAAAGATCGTCGTCCACGGTCGCAGCGGCTCGAGGGCGGCGGGCCGGAACCGAAACTTCGCGTGCAACAACAGGTGAAACGGGACGCCGGCCACGGCCGTCTCGTACAGGCCCGTTGACGGGAAATCAATGATGACGCGGTCGGCCCGCGGCAACCATCGGGTGAACGGCGCCCGCGACACGCGGATGTGCTTCCGGCCCAGATCGCGAACGTACTCGGCGATGGGATTGAGTATGTGGCCGTCGGATGGGAAGAGCTTGACGACAAACGTATAGTCGTCACGACCGGCGAAGACGTCGACGATGCGTGTCTGGAGCTCATAGTACCAGGGATCAGGGTACCACGCGCTGTTGAGGTACCGGGCGTCACCGCCGGTTCCGGTCAACAAGTAGACGACGATCGGTCGCGGCGGCGGCGACCCGCGCCGCCGGCCCGGATCCCCGCTCGCCGCGCCGTGACTCGAACGCTCGACCGCCATCTGCGGAGCACGCACCCGCCGCCCGTGGCTTTGCCAGCGGTACGAGCCGACGTGCACCTGCGCCGTGGGACGCGCATAGCACTCGCGCCGCGACCGAAAGTATGCGGCGACCTCGGCGTGGGGAACAAAATAGTCGTCGAAGTGGAAGAGGTTCAGCAAATCCCACACTTTCAGCGCCAACAGACTGTCGCCGTGCTCGATGTGCACGCTGCGGCTGCGCGGCAGGGTCCGCGCGGCCGCAATCGCCGCACACGTGGACAGGTCCGCGATATGCGGGGCGACGACAAAGTCGATCTGCTCATCCCTGAGGAGCCGGACAAATCGGTCCGTCAGCGCGGCCAGACGCGGTACCACGCTCGTCATCCAGTACGCGACACGCGGCGCCAGGATCTCGGACAGCGGCAGATCGTACCACGCGTTGGGCCAACGCCAGATCGTACTCTCCGACGCGGTGGTACGATGCGCGGCATCGGTCCACTCGGACGCGTCGCCCGATCGATCCGACGCGGCGGACCTAGGATCCGGCGCGCCGCCGGCGGTGACCGTCCTCCGCACGAGCCCGGTCACGTCGACCACCCGGTCGCCGTCCATGAGCAGGCAGCGATGCCCGCTGCCCCGCGCGGCACGCAGCAAAGGGCCGAGATCGTATCCGGTGGTGCGAAACAAGAGGGTCAGCCGCGGCCCCGGGTCCGGCCGCCGCGAGAGACCGACCGTCCGTATCGCGGCCTCGCGGAACTGCGCGATATCGTGCAGCAGCCGTCTGGCGCGGTGCCGCACGGGGACGCCGAACATCGTGGCGGGGCGTCGCACGGCGAGAACGGCGGACGGCCCCGGGACCGCGCGTGCCTGATACTCGATGCCCCGCGCCCGGCAGAACTGCGGCAGGAGGCGCGAGTACACACTCGGGCCGCGAAAGAGGAGCGTAGAGTCGAGGGGGGGCTCAACGACCTCGCGGTGCCACAGGATCACCTGGCGGTAGCCTTGGTCCAAGAGCGCCGCTAACTCAAAGCCTCGAATGAACAGAATATCCAGGCTGATCTTCAGAAAGTACCCGTAGAGGCTCGCGGCACGGATGCCGCGCTGCGCCAGCGCCGGGATTTCCCGCCAGAGCAGTTGGTCGAGATGATCCAGCCACTCAAGTTGCTCCTCCCAATACCGATCCTCCAGTCCGGCGAGGACGGACTCGCTCGCGAAGTCGGACGGAACGGCATGGGGTTTCCGCAGGCGGGTCAGCTGATAGCAGGCAAGCGGTGTCAGCGCCACCAGCAGATCGTGGGGCCCGTGGTCCAGGCCGGCGGGGCATTCCTCGAAGAGAAGCAGTCTGCCCGGAGAACCAGCGGAATGCGCCATTAGGCCAGCAGCGCATCCGACACGCGTTGGGCCCCGCGGCCGTCAACCAACTCACGGCCGGCCGCGGCCATCGCCGTCCGATCGTCCGGTCGCTGAAGCAGCGCGGCAATCGCGTCCCGGGCACGTTCGCGAAAGTCTGCCTGATCGACGCCGTAGACCGCGCGCACGACGCCGGCCGCGGCCAACGCCCGCACACTGGCGGTCTGGTTCTCGGCAATAACGATCGCCACGGCCGGAGTCCCGGTCGCGGCGAGCTCGTACAGGGTCTGCCCTCCGGCGGACACGGCCAGGTCCGCGTCCAGCATCAGGTCGCGGACTGAGTCGGGGCAGTGCACAAGTCTGACCGGCCGCCGGCACCGCGTGACGGCCGCCTCCAGGTCGCCGCGATGCCCGAAAAACGGACCGATGATCGCCGTCATAGAGAACTCTCCGGGGCACGCATCCACCAGATCGAGCAGCCCCGGCATGAGATTCTGCCGGTCCGCTCCGCCAACCATGATCAGCACGTGCCGGAGGCTCGAGCGCGGCGCGCGAGGGGGCACGCTCCAAAACTCGGGGCGCAGCAGGACGTAGCGTGGACCCAGCAAGAACCGGGTGTCTCCCGATGACCGATACGCCAGCTGGCAGGCGTGGGCGCCGCCGTTGACCACCAATTGACATGGAAACGGATATGCGGCCAGATCGTCGATCCCGGCCACGAAGCACCCGGCATCCCGCAGGCGTGCGAGGTAGTCCCCGGTCATATAGTAGGAGTCTACGACCATATGCGTCACCCCGAGGCGTGCGGCCGCGGCAACGGTGTGCGTCAGGTCCTGGGGGCTCCACGGCGCGGCGCGGCCCAAGTCCAGTGCCTCGAAGCCACACTCCGTGATCCGGCCTCTTGCCTCGACCGGTCCGTCGCTGAGGAAGCTCGAGACGGCGCCCGCGCGGCGCAGAGCGAGCGCAAGGGACAGGCACCGCTGCAGATGCCCGAGGCCGCTCTCGGGCGTCGCGTCCACGCGGAATAGAACCGCGCGCGGCCGTGCCGCGTCGCACGTCATCGGCGGTCAGCCCGGCGCCGGCCGGCGGCCGTCGGCAGAATCCGTCTTCCTGTGAGAGACGAGCTCCCACGCTTCAACACCCGCGATCCGCGTGGTGCCGCCCAAGAAAAACCCGGCGCGCTCGAACGCCGTTCGGGATGCCGGATTGCTCGTCTTCACGTGAGCGATGATTCGCAGCACCTGCCCGGCCAGCACCACCTGTGATGCAATGGCGATCGCGGCGGTCCCATAGCCCTTGCCCTGTTCCTCGTGATCGATGCCGACGCTGATCTCGGCGTCTTCCCCGCTGATGACAAACCGGACGTACCCGACCGCGCGCCCGTCACAGAGGACGATGAAAAATCGCACGCCGGGATCGACGACCGCCCGGGCAAACCACTCCTGGTGCTCCGCGTAGGGAATCTCTCGTGTCGTGAAGGAGGCGGCCCGGCTCCCGCGCGCGTTCCTCCACTCCCAGACCCGGCGGCAATCCTCCATCGCGGCCGCGCGGACGCTCACGCGGCGCCGTGTCACGTCGGGCGTCTCAAGCATAGTCGTCGCGCACGATCCCCCGCTCGGCCGGAATGTCTCGCCGCGCGCGCTTTCCGAGCACCCCGTCAAATTCTCTCGGCGGCAACCCCGCGGGCAGCTTGCCGCAGCGCAGTACCGCGACGTTCTCGCGCGTCAGCAGTTCTCCCGTCTTGATGTCGCGCACCGCGAACACGCTGCGGCGCGCAAACGCCCGCAATTCCTCCTCGACCGGGTGCACGGCCTTGTCCGCGCCGCCCAGCGCGTGCTCCGTCTCCCGGAGCTTCTGCACCATCGTGCGAAGTTCGCCCGGCTCCACGGCGAACCGATGGTCCACTCCGGGCAGCTCGTTGCTCAACGTGAAGTGCTTCTCGAGAAGATTCGCGCCGACCGCCACCGCGGCCAGCGGCCCCACCAGTGGATCCCGCGAGTGATCGGACAGCCCGACGGGTACGCCGAACGCCGCCTTCATCGCGGGTATGACACGGATGTTCAGGGACTCGAAGGGAGCCGGATACGCCGCGGTGCACTGCGTCAGAATGAGCCCCTCGTTCCCCGTCTCTCGAACGGCGTCGACGCTCTCCGCCACCTCGTCCAGGGTCGCGCCGCCCGTGGACACAATCACGGGCTTTCCGGACCGCGCGACATGCCGGATGAGGGGGATGTGCGTCAACTCATACGACGCGATCTTGAAGGCGTCCACATACGGAACCAGGCGATCGGCCGATTCTTCGTCGAACGCGGACGCGAGGAAGAGTACGTCCCGCGCATGGCAGTGCGCCGCGAGGTCCGGAAGCCAGTCGTACGGCATCTCGCTCTCGGCGATGATATCGTAAATCGATCGGGAAATGTTCAGGTAGTCGCTGGTGCCGGCGTGTTTCGGGTACAGCCGGTCGGCTCGAAACACCTGGAACTTGACCCCATCCACCCCCGCGGACGCGGCCACATCGACGAGGCGCACGGCCTGCTCCCACAGGCCGTTGTGATTGCTCCCCGCCTCCGCCACTACAAAGCAGAGTTCGCCGTCCCCGACCCGCCGGCCGCCAATCCGAATCCCCCGAACCATGGCCCGCCTTAGGCCCGGCTACGCACGGCGGAAGACGGGTTCGACCGGCGCTCCTTCGAGCCGCCGTTCGGCGTCCCCCGCCTCGATCGCGTCCGCGAGGATCCCCATGGCCGTGCCGTACACCCGGAGGGTGTAGTCGATGTCGGCGTCGCTGTGACTAAAGGACACGTTCTGCCCCCCCGAGAACAGCACCCCGCGCTTGAGGCACTCTTGCTGGAACAGGCTCTTGAGCAGCAGCGATTCCGCTCCGGCCTCGTCCCTGAACGTGATCACCGTACGGGGTGGCAGGCCGATGCACTCCGTGTGCCGCTCAAGGCGGCACTGCCTCGCCAGCACGTGATACCCGTCCTGCAGCTTCCTGCCTTGGGCCCACAGATACGGGATGACGCTCTTCGACCGCAACTCCCCGATCGTCGCGGCTGTGGCGGCGAGCGACAGCGCCTCACCGCCGAAGGTGAACGAAAAGAAAATCTCGTCGAAGAGCTCCATGATGTCCCGGCGGCCCACGACCGCGGCAATCGGATAGCCGTTGGCCATGCCCTTCCCGAAACACGCCAGGTCCGGCGTGACGCCGAAGTACTCCTGCGCGCCCCCGAGTGCCAAGCGGCAGCCCGTGACGATTTCGTCGAAGATGAGCAGGGCGCCCTCGCGGCCGGTCAAGTCACGAACCTGCTGCAGGAAGCCGGGGCGCGGCTCGATCACGCCGACCGGTTCCATGATCACCCCCGCGACTTGGCCGGGGTGCTCGGTGAACACGCGGCGGAGGCTGTCGACATTGTTGAATTCGAAGGGGACGGTCAGCTCGCGGACCGCTTTCGGCACCCCCTTGTTGCGGGTCGTCGTGCCGATGTACCAGTCCTGCCACCCGTGATACCCGCAACATGCGATGATCTCCCGTCCCGTGTACGCCCGGGCCGCCCGCACCGCGCCGGACGTCGCATCCGATCCGTTCTTGCCGAACCGCACCATGTCGGCGCAGGGGATGATCTCCGTCAGCATTTCGGCGACTTCGACCTCGAGCGGGTGAGGCAGCGAGAATGTGAGACCGTCGCCCATTTGACGCGTCACGGCGTCCGTGACGGCCGGGTAATTGTGACCCAGGATGATCGGGCCGAGCGCCATCGGGTAGTCGATGTACTCATTGCCGTCCACGTCCCACACGTGGCTGCCCCGGCCCCGCGCCAGAAACGCCGGCGCCACCCCCTGGATGAACTGCGTCGGCCCCTTGCTGAACGTCTGCGTGCAGGACGGAACGACGCGCTCCGCCCTGGCCTTCAGTTCGCGGGAGCGGTCGAGCGATCGCACGCGCGGCGGCACCGCCGGTTCGCCCGCGAGCGACCGATAGTAACCCTCGTTGCGCACGATCCTCTGGTTCAGCTCCATCAGTGAAGCCTCCCTTTCGAGCAACGCCAGGACGTCCGCCAGCGTGATCGGAGCGGGCGCCGAGCTGAGCCGCGCGTACACGGCGCGCACAAACTCAAGGTCGGCCGGCTCATCGACCGTGAGACGGACGTTGCGGTCCGACAAATCCACGTCGTGTTCGACGTTCTTCAGTCGAAACCCGCCCGACGTCCGGAGATACGCGGTCACGTGCTCACGGTCTGCCGGCGAGGACGCCTCCCGCCACGCCGCTTCGAGCGCCGCAGCGGAAAACACCTCGGTGTCCTGGCCGTCGGGGTAGGTGTATCGCAACGTGTTGGTGACATAGTCGTACCCGCCGCGTAGGTAGGTTTGGACGACCCGCTCGATCACGCCCGGATCGATGAGCGGGCAATCCGCGGTCACGCGAACCACGGCGGCGGCGGCGTGACGCCGCGCGACCTGGTAGAACCGGTCCAGGACGTCCTCTTCGCTTCCGCGCTCGCACGGGATGCCGTTGCGCCGGCAATACTCCGCGATCGCATCGTCCGCGGGCGACGTCGAGGTGGCCACGATCACCTCGTGAATCGACGGTGCCATGCGCACGCGGCCGACCACGTGCCAGAGCATCGGCCGACCCGCGATCTCCGCCAACACCTTCCCGGGGAGCCGCGTCGCGCCCAAGCGGGCCTGCACGATGGCGATGACCCGGGGAGGCGGTGTCACCCTTGGCTCCCCTCGAGGCGAACGACGCCGCCGGAGCGGGCGGACGTTTTCGCCGCGAGCGCGATCTTGAGCACCTGCGCCGCCTCGAAGACGTCCGCCGCCGGGTGCGCGTCGCGGGTCAGACACTCGACGAAGTGGCGGATCTCGTCGATGTACATGTGATTCGGCTCCCACCCGGCCGGGTTCGCCCAGCTCCGCCACCGTCGCTCCGAGGCCGTGTAGCACCGCACCTCGCCGGCGGAATAGTCCCATCGAATCGTGCCCTCTTCCCCGATGAGATGGCACGTTCGGCTGTACGCCCGCTGGAGATAGTCGAGGTGGACCTCGCCGATTGCCCCGCTCGTGAAGCGCAGCAGCATCGCGGCGGTGTCCTCGGTGTCGATCTCGAGGCGGCCGAGCCTGCCGGAAAAGCAGGCGATCTCGCCGACGTCGCCGAGCATCCACCGGAGGTAGTCGAGCTCGTGGATGGCATCGAGAATCACCCCACCCCCCTGGTCCCGCCTGGCGCTGTACGCCTGCCGGTAGTCTTCCGCGGGGCGCCAGTCCGGAAGGTACTGCCCAACCTCCGCCCGCCCCGCTACCACGCGGCCGATCGCGCCGTCTTCCAGCAGCTTCTTGACCGTCACGAGCCCGGGGTGGAACCGCATGTTGCACCCGACGAGCGTCACCAGGCCCCGCGCGCGCACCGCGTCCAGCAACTCCTCGGTGCCGTCCCAACGGTCCGACAAGGGCTTCTCGATGAACAGGTGACACCCGCGCGCGGCGGCCTGAAGCGCGAGCGGCACGTGGGCGTGAGGGGGGACCGCGACCACCACGGCGTCCGGCCCGCGCCGCCACACCTCGTCCAGGCGGTCCGGAACCTCGATCCCGAACCGCGACGCCACGTCACGACGCCGGTCCTCCCGAACGTCGAACGCGACGACCTCGCCCGCATCCAGGGCGACGAGGTTGCGCACGTGCCGTTGCCCGATGGACCCGCAGCCGATTACCGCGAAGCGCAACGGCGTCTCCCGTCGCGCGGCCATTCGACGACGCCTACGTCAGAGCGACACAATCAGGCGTTGTAGTTCCTCGACGGACAACCAGCGCGCATTGGCGTCGCTGGTGAACGAGAACCCGTCCGGGAGCGGGCGCGCCTCGGTCCAGTTTGCGGACTGCCACCAGGGGTGCGCCGGTTGAATGACATACATGTCGTCCAATTCCACCGTGTGGCGCGCCTCGTCCTCCGAGACCAGCACCTCGTGCACCTTTTCGCCGGGTCTGATGCCGATGTACTCGGCCCGGCATTCCGGCGCCACCGCGGTGACCAGGTCCATGATATTCATGCTGGGAATCTTCGGCACGAAGATCTCTCCGCCGTGCATCTGCTCGATGCAGCGGATCACGAAGGCGACGCCCTCGTCCAGGGTGATCCAAAAGCGCGTCATCCGCGGATCCGTGACCGTGATTGCGCCGTTCTTCCGCTGTTCGAGGAACGCGGGGATCACGCTTCCCCGGCTGCCGACCACGTTGCCGTACCGCGCGCAACTGAAGCGCGCACCCGTCGCCCCGGAGTACGAATTCCCCTGGACGAAGAGCTTCTCCGCGCACAACTTCGTCGCGCCGTACAGATTGACGGGATTCACGGCCTTGTCGGTGCTGATGGCGACGACCTTCTGAACGCCTTGATCGATCGCCGCGTCGATCACGTTCTTCGCGCCGATGATGTTGGTCTGCACGGCCTCGAACGGATTATATTCGCAGGCCGGCACCTGCTTCAGCGCGGCGGCGTGGACGACGACGTCCACGCCGCGGAAGGCCCGGGCGAGGCGCTCCCGATCACGCACGTCGCCGATGAAGTACCGAATCGGCGATCCTCCCGTGTCGGGATGCGCGCGCCGCATCTCTTCCTGTTTGAGCTCGTCGCGGCTGAACACCACCAATTTGGCCGGCCCGTACCGTCGCAACATGACGTCGACGAACTTGCGGCCAAACGACCCCGTTCCCCCGGTGATGAGCACGCTGCTCCGCGTCCAATCCATGGCCGGCTACATCCTCGTCGGCGCCGGCTGCATGGACTCGATCGTGCGGCGCAGCCCGGCGGCCATGTCCACGCGAGGCACGTATCCGATCGTCCTGGCCGCGAGCGTGATGTCCGCCTCCGAATGCTGAACGTCCCCGGGCCGGGACGGCCCGTACGTACACTCGACGCTGCGCCCGAGGATGTGCCCGATCTGCTCGATCAATGCCCGCAACGTGCATCGGGTGCCTGTTCCAATATTCAGCGCGATCGCGGATGCGTCGGCGTCCATCGCGGCCAGGTTTGCGTCGACGACGTTTTCGACGTACGTGAAGTCGCGCGACTGCTCCCCGTCTCCATGCACCGGCAGGGGCTCCCCCTGCATGGCGAGCCGGATGAACTTGGGGATCACCGCGGCATACTCCGAGGACGGGTCCTGCCACGGACCGAAGACATTGAAGTAGCGTAGCGCGATCGTCGACAGGCCGAACGCGCGTGCATAGGCCTGACAGTATGCCTCCGCGGCCAGCTTCGCGGCCCCGTACGGCGACTTGGGCTGGGGGAGCTGGCCCTCATGCTTGGGCAGATCCGTGTCGCCGTACACGGAGGACGATGAGGCCACGACCACTCGCCGGACCCCCGCCTGCCTCGCCGCTTCCAAGACGTTCAGCGTCCCCGTCATGTTGACCTCGTGCGTCCTCAGCGGATCGGCGAGCGACCGGGACACCGATCGAAGGGCGGCCTGGTGGAGAATCGCGTGGACGCCCCCGGCGGCGTCCGCCGCCGTCGCCGTATCACGAACGTCCCCGATCCGTGCCTCGCATCCATCGGCCAGACGGACCCAGCGCGCGCGCGCCGTGCCGAGCGCCTCCCGTACCGCCGGCAGCGGCACGTCGAGCGCCCGGCTCAGGTTCTCGGCCGTCCCCGCGCTCATGTCGTCGAGCACGCGCACGGCGTGACCCCGGCGGACGAGCGCGCGAACCAAGTGCGCGCCTATGAACCCGGCCCCGCCGGTTACCAGGACACGTTGCACGAGCGTGCGACCCATAACGGGAGCGGTGTTTCCCTCCAACGACGTGCTTTCCTGCCCGAAGTGCTTTCCTGCTCGAAGACAATCCCCGAGGAATATACGCGTGTTGCATCCAATCGAGACCAGGAATGAAGACCGCTGCCGCTTCGCGCGCCGCCGCGCCGATCACCTTCGCACTCGAGGCCTCACCGCTCCGGCGGCTGCGACACGGGAGTCTCCTGGCCACGCTCCTCGTCGGCGCGATGATTCCGTGGTACACGCTGCACCTCTTTCCCGCGATCACCGTGGGCGCGGCGAAGGTCAACCTCTTGGACGTGCTCGCGGCCTGCGCGGTACTCGTGGCGATCCCGACGATCGTCCGCCGCCTCCTCGGCGGACCGCGGACGGTCCTGTGGGTCGCGGCCTTCATCGCCTACATGCTGATCCCCCTGATCGCCGGCCTCCGGGATCCGCACGCCCGTTTCCTCGCCGTGCGAGAGTCGCGGGCGCTCGCCTTCTACCTCCTCGCGCTCGTCTTCGCATCCGGCGGGTATCAGCCGCGAGACTTCCGGGCCTTCGCCGCCGCCTACGTGATCGGCACAGTCGTGGCGATCGCGGCGGTGTTCGCGCATCTGCTCGGATTCATCGCGCTCCCCGGGTATCCGCCGCAGGCCGTGGCCGGCCGGGCGTACACCTGGTGGAGCGTACGCTACCTCGAATGGACGGTCATGGTCACCGCGTTTCTCCTGAGCCTCGCAACTGCCATGACGACATCCTCGCGGCCGGCCCGGCTGTGGTGGGGAGCCGCCTCGGCGGCCATCGCATGGTACGTGCTCGCGACATCCGAACGCTTTCTTCAATTCCTCGCCGTCGCCACGGGCATGGTCGTGATCAGCCTCCCGGTATTCGGAGGTCTCAGGCCTCGACGTCTTGCGATCATTGGAGCGGCGTTGGCCGTCGCGGCCCTAATCGGAATCGGCGCCGCCGGCGGGTACGGGCCCGCCTGGTTCACCGTCCCGGTGAAGAGCAGCGTCTATCGCTGGGTCCGGGCGGGCGCCGATAACTCGGTTCAGGACCGTCTCGCGGAACTAAGGGAAGTCGGCCGGCGACTCGCCCCGAACCCACTGT
The DNA here is from genome assembly GCA_035945995.1 of bacterium. Classification (NCBI taxonomy): domain Bacteria; species bacterium. The sequence goes on along the minus strand of DASYZR010000097.1, from coordinate 43,878 downwards.
TCGGGGAGGGCCTGGGCGGCCTCGTGCTTCGCCGGGCCCCGCACGATCCGGGCCACCCCTGGCCGTACGCCTCGTCAGGATATGTCTTTCTGCTCATCAAGACGGGGATACTGGGGTTGGGGCTCTACCTCGGCATGGTATGGGCCGCCGTCGTCGCCGGGCGGCGGGCGATCCGCGCTCGAACCGTAGCCGTCGGGTGGCCGGCACCGGTCATCGGGATGGTTGGCCTCGGCCTCCTGCTGACGCTGAACGTTTTGTACCCCACTGTTGACACACCTGAGGGCGCCATCGCCTTCAGTTTGTTCTACGGGATGCTTGTCTCGCCGGAAACCGTGTAGCGGCGAGGCGGCGAGGCCACCAGAAGCGCCAGCATCAGCCAGAGCGCCGCGCTCGTGCTGACCGAGAACAGCGTGTTGTCGGCCAGCTGGTCAACAAGAAGGCCGACCCACAGCGCCGCGATGACCGATCGCATGGGATCGGCCAACGGTGGGGCGCGGCGTCCCTGCTGCCACCATGCACGCACCGCCGCCACTCCGATCCAGCAGGCGCCGAGGAATCCCACGAGGCCGGTCTCGACGGCGATGTTGAGCGCCAGGTTGAACGCAAATGGTTCCGGGCTCATGCCCGGGGCCTTGCGCCGCTCGTACTCCGTTTCGAAGGTGCCGAAACCGGTACCCAGCACGGGATGCCTTCGGATCATGCTGAGTGACGTGCGCCAGATCCGTATCCGGTTGCCGGAGACGTCGGTGACGGTGTCCCGCAGCCGTTGGTGGAGCTGCGGAGTCACGGCGGAGGCCAAGACCAATGCCACGGCGCCCCCGGCGAGGACCGACACCATCAAAACCGGCCGGGTCCGCAATTCGCGATAGACGAGGTACGCCGTCCCGATGATCAAGCCCGCCAGAGAGGCGCGCGATCCGGTGGCGAGCAGCCCTACGAACGTGAGGGACGCGCATGCCGACAACCCAACGAGCGTCCACCCGCGCACACGGAACGCCAATCCCGACGCGAGAATGGTCCCGAGAAGCAGGGTCGTTCCCAACCCGTTGGGACCGACTCCCCGAGGGATTTCCGCCCGGGCATGGATCCAGGTATGGGCTCCTATCTGAGAGTACGACGAGGCAGAGTATAGCAACCCCGCAAGCGCCGCAACGAGCGCCCCGAGCACCCACGCATAAAAGAGCGCGGTCCGAGCCCCGGCGGCGCGGCTCAACAGCCACATGAACGATCCAAAATAGATGACGCCCGAAAGGACGAGTATCGTGGTGACTTCGATGGCCACACCCCGGTACGGGGATGCGGCCGCGGAGACAAGCAGGATCACCGCGAAGCCCGCAAGGGGGACGTCGAGGGCGGAGGACTGCCACACGATGGGGCGTCGTCTCACGAGCCGCCATAGCGCCCCGAAAAACAACAATCCGAAGCCGACGGCGGCGTAGCCGGCGGTGTAGAGGAAGACGGTAATGAGAGTAGCCCAGTATTCATACGCAAAGGCATTGCGGTCGCCGATGACGCCCGCGGCGTTGTGCGTCGAGACCCGCTCAGGAACCAGGATCCCCGTTACTGCCGATACCGGTGGCCGCCGGCAACGGTTGGGGAAGGCCGGAGCTTGGGAGCGGTGCACGGGCAGACGGAACGTGGAGGTACTCGATCACAAGCGCCGCAGCGAGCGCGAGAAAGAAACCCAGAATCCCGAATATCGCCAGGGTCGAGCCCCGGTGCCTGGGGAGGGGCTGAGCGGGGACCGACGCCTCCAACGCGACCACGACCGGACTCGCATGCGTCGCGGCGGACGCAAGGGCGGTCTCCTGCTGCCGTTTGAGGAATCCGGCGTACAACAGTCGGGTATCATCGGCCGTCCGGGTAAGCTGGGTAGCCTGATATTGCAGCGCGGCCAATTCATTGCGCATAGATGACAACTGCGCCTGCATGTCCCGCATGGTCTTCGCGGTCGCGGCCCGCTCCGCACGGAGCTCAGTCACCTGCACCGCCGTGTTGGCCGCCTGCTGGTCAAGACTCACGTAGACTGTGTTCAGCTCCTGGGTGCGAAGGCTCAGATGACTTAGCGTCGCGAGGTCCTGCCGGGCGGCCGCGACCGCGTCGGGGTCGGTCGTGACGGCCTTGGTGAGCGTATAGACTCTGGGCTGCTCCCGAAGCTGCGACCGTATTGCATTCCACCGTGCCTCGGTCTGCTCGAGCCTCACCGACAGGTCGAGGAGATCAGACTGGTACGCAGCGATCTGACTCGTGAGCGCTTGAACGCGGGCCTGGAGTTCGCCAACACGGCTCCGCGCGTTGAACCGGCGGAGCGCTTCCTCTGAGCCGTTGAGCCGGCTCCGAGCGCTCTGGAGTTCTCGGTCGAAGAACGCGAACGACTGGCGCGCCTCGGCCTGGAAGAGCCCGCTGCCCTTCTCCGAGACGACCGCCGCCCACAGATTGGCGATTTTCGCGACGCGCTCTGGATTGGATCCGCGGACCCCGAGCTCGACCATATTGCCCCCGTCGCGCGGGATTGTGGCCGCGAATTTCTCGTGCACGCCGGTCGTCGTGCTCGATGCGGACCTCGTCACCGCCTCCAGCAACCCGTCCAGCATGGCAAATTGCGCCAGCGATTGGGCCGGCAACTGGGGATTCAACACCTCGCTGATGCTCGGGCCGGCGGCAGTGCTCCCTCCCGGAGTTCCGACCTGAAGGGTCGCCTGGGGCACAGAGAGGACGGCGACGGCCTCGTAAACCGGCCGCGACATGAGGGTTACGGGAACTGCGACAAGGACGGCCGCGAGCGTCACGGCGATGATGAGGCGCCGGTGACGCCAGAACACCGCCAGATAGTACCGAATGTCCAGAGTATCATCATCCATTGCGAAACCCGTACCCTCCCACCGGCCTCTCTTTCAACCCTTGCCAATTCGGGGCGATGCAGAGCAGTCCTCCCAAAGACCCCCGGAGTGGCAACAATCGCCGGACGGTAGGTAGGGACGCGGGCGGGGGCAAATTCTCTCTGTCATATGCAGCCACCGGCACACATCTTCCGCGAGTACGATATCCGCGGCATCGTCGGCCGCGATCTGGATGCGGAGGCCGCCGAGACGATCGCCCGGGCCTTCGGCGCGTACCTCGGTCGCAGCGGCGTGCGGCGGGCCGTCATTGCCCATGACAGCCGGGTGAGTTCCCCGGACTTGTACGCCGCGGCGATTCGCGGCCTCACCGCCGCGGGGTGCGACACGATCGGCGCCGGCGTGGCGATTACGCCGATGCTCTATTTTGCGCTGCACCACTTCGACGTGCAGGGCGGCATGATGGTGACGGCGAGTCACAACCCTCCGGAGTTCAACGGGTTCAAGCTGTGCCTTGGCCCGGGGACTCTCTACGGGCCCCAAATCCAGGAGGTCCGTGTCCTGACGGAAGCGCCGACCGAACCCGGCAACCCGGGCGACATGGAGACACGGGAGATCTTCCCGGCGTACCGCCGGATGCTCGCAGAACGCATTCGGTTGGGACCCCGGCACCTCCGCGTTGCGCTGGACTGCGGGAACGGGACGGCGGCGGCGTTCGCGCCGGAAATCCTCCGCGCGTGGGGCTGCGACGTACTGCCGCTCTACTGCGAACTCGACCCCTCGTTTCCTCACCATCACCCGGACCCGGTTGTGCCCGAGAACCTCTCCGATCTGATCCGGCTCGTACGCGACGGCCATGCCGACGTCGGCATCGGCCTGGACGGCGATGGCGACCGGATCGGCGTCGTCGATGACCTCGGCGGGATCTTGTGGGGCGACCAATTGATGGCCCTGTTCTGGCGCGAGATACTTCCCCGTCATCCGGGCGCCGTGGCCCTCGTGGAGGTCAAGTGTTCTCAGGCGTTGATCGACGAGATCCGGCGCCTCGGCGGCCGCCCGGAGTTCACCCGGACCGGCCACTCGTTGATCAAGGCCCGCATGCGCGAGGTAGGGGCCGTCTTCGCCGGTGAGATGTCGGGACACATGTTCTTCGCCGACGAGTACTTCGGCTTCGACGACGCCGTCTATGCCGCGGGGCGCCTGCTGCGGATCCTTTCGCACACGGACCGGCCGTTGTCGTCGCTGGCCGCGGAGATCCCGCGCTACTACGCGACGCCGGAGATCCGCGTGGCGTGCCCCGACGACCGCAAGTTTCAGGTCGTTGACGCGGTCACGCGCGAGCTCCGATCCGGGTACGACGTCGTCGACATAGACGGCGTCCGCGTCGTGTTCCCCGACGGATGGGCCCTCGTGCGCGCCAGCAACACGCAGCCGGTGCTCGTGGTGCGGGCGGAAGGCACGACGCCTCAGGCGCTTGAACGCGCGAAGGCCGTCCTTACCGAACAACTCCGCCGCCACCCCGACGTCGCTCCCGTCCCGTGGTAAGGCCCTCGCCTCTGTTCCGCGGCGCGGCGGCCCTGATCGCCTGCCTTGTGCTCGCGGCATCGCTGGCATCGTCCGCTCTGGCCCAACCCGTCGCCCCGGCCACCCAGGGACCAGTCACGCTCACGGCCGACCATATCGAATACGATACGCAGACGGGGAACGTGGTCGCAGACGGGCACGTCGTCGCCACGCGCGCCGGCACGACGATTACGGCCGACCACCTCACGGGCAACCTCAACACGGGCGACGTCCAGGCGACCGGCCGCGTGGTCCTCACCGAGCCCGGGCGGACGTCGACCGGTGAGAATCTCAAATACAATTACCAGACCCGCGTGGGCGAGATGAGCCAGGCGGTCACCAAATACCCCCCCTGGACCCTGACGGGCCGGACGATCACGACCGCGGGCGGGCGAGGCGTGGCGACCACGGCGTCCGCGACGCCGTGCGATCCCGCCCACCCGGCGTTCCGCGTCACCGCCCGGAGGGTCGTCGTCGTTCCCGACGACTACTTGACGGCGTACGGCGCGGTGCTTCGCGTGTACGGCGTGCCGGTGCTCTACGTGCCGGCCTACACCGTCTCGCTCAAGCGCACGCGCCGCAAGGCCTCCACCGGCCCGACCCTCGGCTACGACAATTTCAACGGGGTGTGGGTCGAATACAACCAGTATCTCCCGCTGGGAAAGTGGGAGAGTCAGGTCCGGGTCCGTTACGGAACCCGGTCCGGCGTGTCCGGGGAGGCCATCATCGACCGCCACTTCCCAGGCTACCTCGTCACCTCCCATCTCGGCCGCGCCGTCAGTTTCGATCAGAACGGCAATCAGTTCAACTTCGATCAGTACACGGTAGAAGCGGATCTCGACACCCGCACCGTGGGCAGGCTGCCCCTGACGTACGCGCTCGAGGTGCAGGCCGGCAACTTTCAGGAGAGCCAGAGCGGCGTCAACGCGTTCCGGACCGAGGGACTGCTGACGCTCACGACCGACACGATTCACCTCAACCAATCGCTCACGGTCTCAGCCGGAGGATACTACCGCTACGATGCGTACAGCGTGGGCAACGTACGCAACATCAGCGCGGCCGCCGCGGCCCTGACCCAGGTTCTCACTCAGACGAGTTCGACGACGCTCTCGTACAACTTCGCCCAGGTGACCGGCGCCACCCCGTTCTTGTTCGACCACATCGCATCGGACAGCGCCATTTCCCTGAGCTACAGTTACTATCCCGGCAAGGCGCTTCAAAGTGGAACCCTCAGCGGCACGTACGACTTTCTCACGCAGCAAACGACCGTCGGCCTGAACCTGGCGTTCACCGTCAGTCCGTCGATCCTGTTCAGCACCAACGTCTTGTACAATCTGACCACGCAACAGTACACGGAAGTCGACTACGCGGTGAACGCCACCTGCGATTGCGTGTCGCTTGGGGTGGTGTATCGGACGTTTCCGCAGTCACCGGCCTCGAACCAGTGGTACGTCACGCTCGGCATCAACACACTTCCTGGACTCGCGACCTCGTTTACGGTGGGGCCGCGGTAGCAGCCCATGGGTTCCCGCGTCCTCACGGAAATCGCCGTCCGGAGATGACAGGGGCGCGGGACCGCCCCGCACCCTGGGAGGGCGCCCACCTTTCCGCCGGGATGTACGCCTGGGGCGTCGCCTGTGTGACCGTGCTCGGCGCGGTGCTCCGCTTCGCGCACATCGCGCGACCCTTCAACCGCCTGATGGCCTGGAACGAAGGGCACTATGCGATGATTGCCCTCAATTTCGACCGGTACGGGCTGTGGTCTCAGCACAATGAGCTCGGGTTGGACCGGACGTTCTCGCCGGGCGGACCGTGGCTGATGTGGGCCGCCATGAAAGTGTTTGGCCCCTCCGAGGCCGCCGCCCGGCTGCCCATCGTGCTCGCCGGCATCGCGGCGGTACCGTTGATGGCCGCCCTCGCCCGGCGGCTCATGCGGAGCGAGCAGATCGCGGTCGTGGCCGCCGCGTTCGTCGCGGTCGCCCCCGGCCTGATCTATTTCTCGCAAAACGTCCAGCTCGATACGCTCACGATTTGCTGCGCGCTCGCCGCCGCGGTATTGCTCCTCCGGTACGGCGACACCCGCCGCCGGGCCGATGCGATCTGGTCCGGCGTATGGCTGGCCCTGGCGGTTTGGTTCAAGTTTACGACCGTGCTCCTCTACCCGGCATTCCTCGTCATGTGGTGGCCGGTCCGTCCAACGCGGCGTGGGACGGCCGCCGTCACGGCCGGCGCGTTCGCGGCCATCACTGCGCTCCCGAGCGTGATCTGGATCGCCGCGGGCTGGCTAACGTTCCAGGCATCCTCCGGGCTCACGAAGCGGTTCTTCTTTCGCGACTGGGATCTCCGCGGCATCGCGAAGGCGCTCTCCGAGATCCCCTTGGCCGTCGAGGCCCACCTGTTCATCGCCGTCTTCCTGCTCATCTTTCTTGGGATCTCCGCGGCGGTCCGGTGGCGCGCGGAGTTTCGGGCGATCTGGGTCTGGTGCGTGCCGTGGATCGTCCTGTACATCTTCGCGCCGTGGGACAGCCTGGTGAACCGGTACTACGATCTTCCGGCAACCTATCTTCTCACCGTGGTCGCGGCGGTCGGTTTGTGGACGTGGCGTGCGCGCGGCCCGCGGCAGGAGTGGTCCCGGGCGCTGGCCGCCGGTCTCGTGGTCGTGGTCGGCCTCACGACGGCCTATGACGTCTGGGACCCGATGACCGATCGGATCGCGCGGGCCTCGATGGCCCACGTCCCGCCGATCGATCCGTCCCCTTTCTACTCGGCCAAGATCGTCGCCGCGCTCCCGCGGGGCCGTACGATCGCGGACACCCCCCAGACGATGTTCTACGCCGGGGGGGATCCGGCGTGGATCGAGATCACGGGCGGCGATGTCCGCTGGAAGATCGACCCAGAACTCTTCGACTACGTCATCCTCAACGATTACGGTCACGGACAGGAACCCTACTACTCGATCGACGCGACGCTCCGCGATCAGCTCGCGCGTCACCACTACGTCCAGATCGCCCCGGGCGCCTGGGCGCACGTCCGGACCCGGATCGCGGACCTGGGAGGCTACGGTGACCCGGCCACGCCGTACTGGACGCCGGCACCGGCGTGGCTCCGTCCCGGGATGACCGTCCGGCAGTGAGTCGGTCCCTCCGCGTCGTCATCAACGCGGTGGCCGCGCGCATGGGCGGCGCGGCGACGCACCTGCCGAACTTTCTCCACACCGCCGGCCGGCGGTATCCGGACGATGCGTTCATCGCCTGCGTGAACTCGGAGTGGCACCTGCCGGCGCTCCCCTCGAACATTCGCCTCGTGGACGTCGGCGCGCTCCGCAACCGATTTGTCCACGCCGCGTGGGATCAGTGGGGCATCGCGCGGGTGGCCGTTCGCGAACACGCCGACGTGCTGCTCTCGCTGCTGAACTTCGGCCCGATCCGGTCTCCGGTGCCGCAGGTGGTACTCGAGCGCAACCCCGTCTATTTTTGTCCGTTCTACCTGGCCGCGCTGGGACGCGGCCGCGCGCTCGAAGTGGCGGCGACACGCGCCCTCGCCCACGCGGTGATGCGCGCGGCGCGGCGGGTCGTCACGCCGTCGGCCGCGATGCGGGAGATGATCCGCGCCTGCTATCCCGACCTGCCGCCGGCGAAGTTTCGCGTGATCCCGCACGGCTTCGGGGTCGCGGCCTTCCGCGGAGGGGCCCCCGTGCCCGGCGACGCCGCGGCCCAGATCGCCGCCTCAAACGGCGTGCGCATCCTCTACGTGTCGCACGCCGCGTCATACAAGGGGATTGAGTTGCTGCTCGAGGCCGGCCGTGTGCTCCGCGACGACGTGGCCCTGGCCGCGACGATGTGGCTCACGATCGCGCGCGAAGACTGGCCCAAGGGTTTCCCGCGCTACGTGGCGTTCATCGAACGGCACGGGCTCCAGGCCCACGTGCGGCTTCTGGGGCGTATCCCGCACGGGGCCGTTCATCGCATCTACGAAGCCGCGGATCTGTTCGTCTATCCGAGCCTGTGCGAATCGTTTGGCTTTCCGCTGGTCGAGGCGATGGCCAGCGGATTACCGATCGTCGCAGCCGATCTTCCGCTCAACCATGAAATGTGCGGGGACGCCGCCGTATACTATCCGCCCCGCGACCCGGCGGCGCTCGCGAGGCAAGTCGCCGGTCTCGCCCGCGACCCCGATCTGCGCGCGCGGCTCGCCGCCGCCGGCCGGGCCAGGGCGGGGCGGTTTTCATGGGACGACCACGTGGATGAAGTGATGGCGGTCGTCCGCGAGGCCGCGGCGGACGCGGGGTAAACCCGCGCCGCCGGCCTCGCGGTGACGCCGCACGGGAATCGGGTGCGCGGCGGCTAGTCCCCCAGGTCCGCGAGGAACGCTTGATTGGTGCCCTGGACGACCCAAAACGTGGCGGAGCGGCCGGCCGCGACGGCGCCGAAGTCGGTGCGGCCGCCCCTGCGCGCGATATAGGCGTTCGTCGCGATCGTGAAGGTCTGACCGTTCGCCAGCCTGACCGTGCGGGCGTTGAAGTTTGCGTCCACGATCTTACCGGTCACCATCTGGACCGCGATCGGCTCGGTCAGGTCAACGAGGAAGGCCTGCGTGGTCCCCGCGGTCACCCAGAACCGCCCGTAGCGGCCGGCGGCCACCGCGCCGAAGTCTGTGGGGCCGTTGCCGCGCGCAATGTAGGCGTCCCCGAAGACCGCGACCGTCTGTCCGTTCGCCAGCCTCGCCGTGCGGGCCCGGAAGTTGGCATCGGCGATCCACCCTTCGATCGTCCCGGCCGCGGGGAGGCTCCCGGGGCCGGCCGCGGCATCCGCGAGATCAATCGCCACCGCCTGATGGGTCCCCTCGATCACCCAGAAACGACCGAGGCGGCCGGCCGCCACCGCGCCGAAATCGGTCGGGCCGCCGTTGCGCGTGACGTGGATATTCGACGGCGCGGTGAAGACCTCGCCGCCGGCCAGCCTGGCCGTGCGGGCCTTGAAGTTCGCGTCCACGATGGTCCCTTCCACCGCCCGGACCTCCAGCCGCTCCGTGACGTCGATCGCCACGGCTTGGTTCGTGCCCCCGAGAACCCAGAAGCGGCCGAGGCGGCCGGCCGCGATCGCGCCGAAGCCGGCCGTCCCGCGGTCGTGCACGATGTACGCGTCGTTCGGGACTGCGACGGTCCGGCCGTTGTCCAGCCTGACCGTGCGCGCCTGGAGGTTGGCGTCGACGATCTTCCCCGAGACGACCTCCACCGCGAACGGACGGGAGGGCGCGGGCTTCGGCGCAGGCGGGGGAGCCTGCGCGGCCACGCGATAGAAGGCGACGATCCGCGTGGCCTGGTACTGCGGGTCCGCCGTCACGGTGACCGTGTCGCCCGGCCGCAGGGCCTCAAGCCCGACCGGTCCGCCGGCGCGGGTGTCGGCGTTGTAGCGCCCGATGGTCGCAGACGGCGCAACCGGGAGCTTGTACTGCTGCCCCCCTGCCGCGACGACGATGTACGGCGCCGTCCCCGTGGCGACCGTCAGGAGTTGACCGGTGATCGGCGGCACCTGCGCGGGGGCGGGGGGCACGTAGGTCGGCGGCGGCGGGGCCTGAGGAGCGGGGCTCGGCGGCGGGACGGGAAGCGTGGCGGCTGCGGAACTGATGAGAATGGCGCGGCTCGCGTCCACCCACTGCACGCCCGCGCCGAGCGCCTCGCTGACGAACCGCAGCGGCACCATCGTCCGTCCGGCGATCGTAAACGCGGGGACATCGAGTAACGTGGGGAGATTGTTGACCCGCGCCTGGCGCGAGCCGATGGTGAGCTCGACCGCCTGGGCGCCGCGCAGCGCGACGATGTGTTGGGTCGGGGCGTCGTAGTCCACGGTCGCCCCCAGGCGCTCGAAGACGCCGCGAAGCGGCACGAGCACCCGCCCGCCGATCACTGTAGGCGGCACGTCGAAGTTGACGACCTGGCCGTCCACGTACACTTGGATCGCCGGCTGCGCCAGTCCGGCTTGCGGACCCGCCAGCGACAGCACCAGGATCGGCACGAGAGCAAGCATCAGTCGATGTCGCAAGGTTCTGCGCCCCCTTTCCGGTGACGCTGTGAATGTAGTAACGTTGCGCCGCCCGGCAGGGTTCATGGACTGTTGTCCCCCATTTTTCACACGTGGTTTGACACCTTAGTGCTTTGGTGCTACATTCGGCTGCGGAGGCGTGGACATGGTACGGACAGCCCGGAAACCCCCTGCGAGAGTACGCTTGAACATCTACCTTCCGGACTCTACGCTCCGGCGCGCAGTGAAGGCGGCCGCCGCCGAGCAAGATCTCTCGGTCTCCGAATACTGCGTCCGCGCCATTACGAGCCAACTCGAGCGTGATGAGGAGGACGCGCCCGCACGCAGGAAAGGCGCGCGGTTGTCGACCGCGGTCGAGAACGCCCGGCGTTTCCGGTCAGACACATTCCACGGCACGATCTTCAAGGCGAGTTCCGCCGACCTGATCCGGCAGGCCAGGGAGCGGCGCCCGGCGTGACGACGGGAACCGTGATCGTGGACGCCAGCCTGGCGGCGATGTGGGCCCTGCCCGAACCACACAGTGCCCAGGCGCTCGCCCTGGCTGAGCAGTGGGGACGGAACGACGTGCACCTGGTCGCTCCCTGCCTGCTCGTCGCCGAGGTGACCGACGCGCTCTACAAACGCATGCTCCGCGGCGAACTGGACATCTCCACCGCGGCGTCCGCCCTCGGCGTGATCTTCGCCTTCGGTGTCGAATTGCGTGAGGAACCGGGACTGGCGGCGCGGGCGCTCTCCCTCGCCGCAGGTCTGCAGCGGTCAACCACGTACGACTGCCACTATCTCGCCTTGGCGGAGAGGTACGATTGCGCCCTGTGGACCGGCGATCGGCGCTTCTACAACGCGGTACATCGGGCCGAGGCGCGAGTGAGGTGGATCGGAGCCTTTACCGCGTAGTACCGCGCGGCACGGCGGCGAACTCCCCGCACAGGGCACGGATCAGGTCCGCGCTCTGCCCCCTACCGTCCCGACGCGCGCGCGAATCTCCCGGGTGAGCGTCGCGCAGACCTCGTAGCGGCCGAACGACGGCATCAGATACGCGCCGTCGATCCGGTCGACGAGCGCCACCAGGAGCTCGTGCGCGAGCCGGAAGCCCTCGTCCCGCCCGGCGTTGCCCGCGATCCGCATGCGGTCTCTCACCCAGTCCGGGATCGTGATGCCGGGCACCTCGTTGTGCAGAAACTCCGCGTGGCGGAAGCTCTGGAGCGGGAGCACGCCCACCAGGACCGGCACCGGCAGCCGGCCGGCCCGGCGTTCGAACGCCTCGAGCGTCTCCGGCTCGTAGATCGGCTGCGTCATGAAGAAATCGACCCCCGCCTCGAGCTTCCGCTCCAGCTTCGGCAGTTCCCGGTCGAGCGTCGCCGTCGTCATGTCGAGCGCGCCGCCGATGAGAAACCGGGCCGGGTGGCCGATCGACTTCCCGGCGAGGTCGAGCCCCTCGTTGAACCGCTTGATGATGCGCACCAGGCCGGTGCTGTCCACGTCGTACACGGCCGTCACGTTCGGGTAGTCGCCGCGCGGCGGCTCGCCGGTGAGCGCGAGCACGTTGCGAACGCCCATCGCGTGCGCGCCGATGAGGTCGGCCTGCAGCCCCACCAGGTTGCGGTCGCGGGTCGTGAAATGGATGATGGTCTCGATGCCGCAGTGCTGCTGGATCAGGTAGCACATCGCGAGCGCGCTCATCCGCACCCGTCCGATGGGACTGTCCCCGACGTCGATCACGTCCGCGCCGGCCTCCTTGAGGAGCCGCGCCCCCTCGAGGTCCTTCGTCGCGTCGAGGCCTTTCGGCGGATCCACCTCCACGCTGATCACGAACGACCGGCGGAGCTTCTGCGCCAGCTCGCTCGGCTGGCCGACGGACGGCAACGCCTCGTCGCGCCCGGCGGCCGGCACCGCCTCCGTCATCGGGCGCTCCGGCGCCGGCTCGACGCCGGCGATCACCCGCCGGATCGCCGCGATGTGCTCCGGCGTCGTCCCGCAGCACCCGCCGATCACCCGGGCGCCCGCCTCGACCATCTTCTTGGCGTACGTCGCCATGTGCTGCGGCGACGAGACATAGATGTAGCGCCCTTCGACCAGGGTCGGGAACCCCGCGTTCGGCTGCGCGGACAGCGGCACGTGGGCGGCGGCGGCCATCTGCTGGATCACCTCCAGCATCGGCACCGGTCCCACGCTGCAGTTGGCGCCGGCGACGTCGGCGCCGGCGCCCTCGAGGGCCGCGACCACTTCCGCGGGGCTGTGTCCGTACCGCGTCCGCCCGTCGTCGGTGAAGGTCATCTGGGCCATCAGCGGCAGATCGCACGCCTCGCGCGCGGCAGAAACCGCTTCGAGGAGCTCGCTCAGGTCGGCGAACGTCTCGAGGATGAGCAGATCGACGCCGCCTTCGACCAGCGCGTCGATCTGGCCGCGAAACGCCGCCCGCGCTTCGGGCGGCGTCACCCGGCCAAACGGCGCCATCGGCCGGCCGAGCGGGCCGACCGAGCCCGCGATGAAGCAGGCGCGGCCGAAAACGTCGCGGGCCTCCTTGGCGATCTTGGCCCCCTGCCGGTTGATGTCGCGGACCCGGTCGGCGAGCCCGTGCGGCCCGAGCTTGAGGGCGTTCGCGCCGAATGTATTGGTCTCGATGATCTCGGCACCGGCGCGGAGGTAGTCGAGATGGACGTTCAGGACGCGCTCGCGGTCCGACAGGTTGAGCGCGTCGAAGCAGTGATCGAACGCCACGCCCCGGGCGTACAAGAGCGTGCCCATCGCGCCGTCGCAGAGGAGCGGGCCGCGCGCGAGCCGGGCCCGGAACGGGTGGGCGCTCACGGTTGGAGTTGGACCGGCGGCCCCCCGCAGATGTCGCACGGTTGTCCGAAGTCGCGCTGACTGCTGAGCACGAACCCTTTCGGCGTCTGCCGGAACGTGCGGATCTTGAACTGCACCGGCCACGTCCGGAAGTCAACCACGGGGTTGATCTGCCGCTCGAGGTTGGCCGCGAGCACGTACGGGACGGGGATGGAGTTCACGGAGAGCGCCTGGACGTGGAAGAAGACCTCCGGCTGCCCGTAGACCTGGAAGATCCCCTGCATCCGCACCCGCGTCGGGATGCCGTTGTACACGACCGTCGCGGCGCCGGTGACCGCCTCCTGATCGAGGGCGAGCCGCACGTCCTTCACCGACGCCTGCTGGTTGAGAAAGTCCTGCACCGCGGCGAGCGACAGCGTGCCGTAGATCGCGTTGTCGCGAATGTCGAGGATCTTGAGCGCGCCGCGCCTGAGCGCGGCCGGGTCGAAGGACACGCCGACCAGGCGAATCCACAATTCGTCGATCAGCATCCCCTTGATCATCACGTGGCGCCCGTACAGGCTCACGCGCGCGTATCCGCCGTCGTAGAGGTCGGGGACCGCCTCCAGGTGGAGCATCGCCGGGTCGCCGAGCAGGTGGCCGAAGAGCGTGCGCAGTTCCTGCGTGGACGTCGTCTGCGGGGCGGCGCCGGCCGGAATCAGCAGCCCTCCGACACACACGGTCACGATGATTGCTGCGAAGTATCGATGCATACGCTGCGTATCCTCCGTGCCGGGGCCGCGCCGACGGGCACGGCGCCCCTACTATAGCACATCTCTCGCGCATCTTGCCGCGGTCGGGCCGCGCCGTTGCGGTTGTTCGCGGATGGGCGGGCGAGTCCTCCGGGATCGCGGCCTGCTCGCCCGCACCGATCGCCCCATGTATAATGGCGCCGTGGCCGAATTGCGGCGCCTCAGCGCCTTTCTGCGCCCGTACACCGTCCAGCTCACCGCCGGCGTCAGCGCCGCGATCCTCGTGGCCGTGGCGTGGCTCTACGTGCCCCGCTACCTCGGCGAGCAGGCCGACCGGGTCATTCAGACCGGCAGCCTCGCGATCCTCAACCATGCCGCACTCATCGTGCTCGCGATCTACGCGTTCCGCAGCATGTGCCTGTACATCCAGCTGTCGCTGCTCGCCTTCGTCGGGCACCGCCTCGTAGCCGATCTACGCGCCCAGATCTTCCACCGCGTCCAGCGCTGGTCCCTGGCCCGGTTCGCCGCCTGGCACAGCGGCGAAGTAATCTCGCGGACGATCCAGGACACGCAGCTCGTCGAGCAGCGCCTGCTCGGCGGGATCGTCGACCTGATCACGACGGCGATGACGCTCACCGGCATCATCGTGATGGTGTTCCTCATCAACTGGCGGCTGGCGGTCCTCACCTTCGTTGCGCTGCCCGCGTTCGTGGTCGCGGCCCGGGTATTCGCGCGCGAAGTGCACACTATCTCGACCCGGGCGCAGCAGCAGGTCGCGTCGCTTACCGGTCTGATCAAAGAATCGGTGATCGGCGCGCGGGTCATCCGCGCCTTCGTCCAGGAGTCCCGCGAAGAACGCCGGTTCGGCCGCGTCAACGAGCGCACGTTCCAGGCCAACTACGGGATCCGCCGGATCATCGCCGTCGAGGTCTCGCTCGTCAGTCTGCTCACCGCGCTCGCCCTCGTGCTCGTGCTGTGGGCCGGCGCCCGGTACGTCGCGCGGCACGAGATGACGCCCGGGTCGCTGCTCGCCTTCCTCGGCTACCTCGCGCTGTCCATGGACCCCGCGATGAGCCTGACGCGGCTCTACTCCGAGGCGCGCCAGGCGATGGCCGGGCTGGAGCGCGTCTACGAACTGCTGGACGTGCCGGAGACCGTCCGCAACGCTCCGGGGGCCGTCCCGCTGCCCCGCGCGCAGGGCCGCGTCCGTTTCGCGGGCGTGTCGCTGGCCTACGAACCGGGGCGCTTCGCGCTGCACGACGTCACGCTCGACGTCCAACCGGGCGAACACGTCGCGATTGTGGGCCCGAGCGGCGCCGGCAAGACGAGCCTCGTGAATCTCATCCCCCGGTTCTACGATCCGACGGACGGAACGGTGGAGATCGACGGCTACGATCTGCGGCGTGTCACGATTGCCTCGGTGCGGGCGCAGATCGGCCTGGTCCCCCAGGACACGATCCTCTTTGCGGGCACGATCGCGGAGAACATCGCCTACGGCCGGCCCCACGCATCGCGGCGCGAGGTCGAGAACGCCGCCCGGGTGGCGAACGCGCACGGGTTCATCGCCGCGCTGCCCCGGGGCTACGACCAGGTGCTCGGCGAAGGCGGACTGCAGCTCTCGGGAGGCCAGCGGCAGCGCCTGGCGCTGGCCCGCGCGGTGCTCAACGATCCGGCGATCTACATCCTGGACGAAGCGACCTCGGCCCTGGACACCGAGTCGGAAGAAGCGATCCAGGAGGCCATGGCGCGCCTCACGGAGCGGCGGACCACGTTCATCGTGGCCCACCGCCTCTCCACGGTCCGCAGCGCCGATCGCATCGTCGTCATGCTGGACGGGCGGATCGCGGAGATCGGCCGGCACGACGAGTTGACCTCGCGCGACGGGCCCTACAGCCGTCTGGTTCGAAGCCAGCTGCTCGAGGAAGCCCCGGTGCCGGCCGCCGCCGGCCCCGCCCCGCCGCCGGCCTCGTGAGCCTCGCCGTCAGCGTCATCACCCCCACGCGCAACCGGGCCCCGGTGCTGGCCCGGTGCCTGCACCACCTCGCGGCGCAATCGCTCCCCCCGGACCGGTACGAAGTGCTCGTCGTCGACGACGCCTCCACCGACGAGACCCGCGCCGTGGTCGAGACCGCCGCCCGCGACGCCCGGCCGCCGATCCGGGCGTTTTGGCTGCGCGACCGCATGGGCGTGCCGGGAGCGAGGAACCACGCGATCCGTGAGGCCAGGGGCGACGTCCTCGTCTTCGTGGACAGCGACAATCTCGCGCCCCCGGCGTTCCTGCAGGCGCACCTGGCGATTCACGAGACCCACCCCGCCGCGGTCGGGCGCGGCCCGGTCATCCTGACGCGATCCCTCGAGCGGCCGTTTGCGGCGCGGGGCAGCATCCTCGACCTGTCCACCGCGTACTTCGATACGGACAACGCCTCCGTGCGGCGCGCGCATCTCCTGCGGGTCGGCCTGTTCGACGAGATCTTCTACCCCTACGGATGGGAAGGGCTCGATCTCGGCTTCCGCCTTCGCGCGCTCGGCCTGCGGCGTATCTATCGCCGGGACGCGGCCCTGTTCCACTATCATGAGGAGGTCTCGCCCGAGAGCCTCGCCGGCCTCTTGACGAAGGAGGAAGAGCGCGCCCGCACCGCCTGGTTGTTCTACGAGAAGCATCCGACGCTCGAGGCGCGCCTGGCGCTCCAGTTCACACCGTTTCACCTGGCGCTCAACGGCGCGCAGCGGCTCTTCGGGCTGGTGCGTCCCGACAACGTCGAGGCGTGGGTCCGCCGGGCCGACCGGTCGGGGGCGCCCGGCCTCGGCCGTCTCCTGCTGTCGGGGGTCCTCAACGCCCGCTACCTCGCCCACCTCCACGCGAACGCCCACGTGCGGCCCCACGCGCGGACCGATGGAGATTAGCGTCGTCATCCCCACCTACAACAACCGGGAGGTCCTGCAGGAGACCCTCCGGATGCTGCGCGCGCAAGCCTTTCCGGCCGACGCGTGCGAGATCGTGGTGGTCGACGACGGCAGCACGGACGGGACGGCGGAGATGGTGGCGGCGCTGTCCGCCGCCGGGGGGCCGGCCGTTCGCTACGTCACGCAGATGAACCGGGGGCGGAGCGCGGCCCGCAATCTCGGCGTACAGCGTGCGCGGGGCCGCATCGTGGTGTTTCTCGATTCCGACCTCTGGGCCACGCCGACGTTGCTCGCCGAGCACCACCGGCACTACCCCGCCGGCGTGACGGGACTCGGCGTGCAGGGCCGGACCGCCACGCACCCGGACTCGCGGGTGACGCCCTTTATGCAGGTCAAGGAGATCACCCCGGATTTTACGATCCGGCGGCGCCGCGATCTGTCGCCGTTCCACGTGACCACGCGCAACTGCTCGATGCTGCGGCGGGACGTGCTCGACGCCGGCGGGTTCGACGAGACCTTCAGCGGATACGGCTGGGAGGACATCGAGCTGGCCCTCCGCCTGCACGCGCGGGGCGTGCGATTCGAATACGAACCGCGGGCGCTCGGATACCATCACCACGTCGAGGATCTCCCGGGCGTGCGGGAGAAGCTGCGGCAGGCCGGCACCGGCGCCGTCTACTTCTGGCGCAAGTACGGGCGCTCCCCGCGCATCGGCATCTTTCTCGAAATCGCCCCGTTCATGCTGCCGGTGAAGTGGCTCGTGTACCGGACGCGGCTCATCGCGCCGTTCATCCGGTGGCTGGTGCCCCGCGCGGAAGCCCGGGGATGGCTGCTCATCCTCAACGAATGCTACAGTTTTCTGCTCTGGGAGGCGTTTTACGACGGCGTGTTTCGCGCGCTCAAGTCGCCGGGCGCGGCGGAGACCCGCCAACCGGCGGCGCGGCCCGCGACGGGACGGACCGACGCGCGGCCGGAAACCCCCACACCGCTTCGGTAGCGGCATCCGGTCGTCTCGACTCCGCGGGTCGAGTTACGGGCAAGTCACGCTTTCGGGCTTCACCAGCACCTCAATCCCCCCGCGGGCCGAGAGCGGCGTCATCGGCCGGGGCAGCGCCACCCACCGGCGCTCAGCGTCCGCGATGACGACGAATACCCGGCCGGGCAGGCAGGCCGCGTTGGCCAGACCGAGCGGCGTGTCCACCCACTCCACCCGGTGGCCGGAGTAATAGATGAGCGACGAGTAGACGTCCAACCGGTAGCCGAGGATCCGGTCGCCCGGCCGCCAGGCCGCCGCGATGGCCCGCGCGGCGACCGGCATCGGCTTCTCCGCCTCCGCCACCGGGGCCACCCACGCGATCACGCCGAGCCACGTGAGCGCCATCCCGGCGCATAGGGCGACGAAGGCGCCGGCGCGGCGTCCGGACACCAGCAGGACGGCGGCGATGGCGGTGCCGGCGGCGAGCGTGACGGCCGGCGGGAGCAAGATCCGGCTGAACGCGTGGTACTGTTGCGGGTACAGCCGCACAAGGTATCCGGCGATCCCGACGTAGAGCCCGGCGATCAGGACCCCGAGCAGGACGGCGGAGAGCGCCGCCGCAGGCGTCGGCGCGTCGGCCCGGCGCTCGAGCCAGGCGTCCCACAGGGCCGCGACGCCTACGGCGGCGAGCGGATACACCGGAAGCACATAGTTGGGCAGCTTGGTCCGCGCCAGCGAGTAGAAGCACACGGTGATGCCGCACCAGAGAAGCACAAAGAGGCTGCCGTCCTCGCGCAGCCGGCGGACGTGCCAGACGGCGGCGGCGGGCCAGAACGCGGTCCACGGGAACGCGCCGAGCGCCAGAATCGGGAGGTAGTAATACCAGGGACCCGCTTGATTTTCGACGACGCCGAAGAACCGCCCCACCCCGTAGTACCCGAGCACCGGCCGAACAAACGCCGAGCCGCGCACGGCCGCCTCCACCGCGTACCAGGACAGGCCGATCAGCGCGTAGAGGGCGAGGCCCGTTCCCCAGGGCACCTCGCGCCACCGCGGCCACGCCCGCCGCGCGGTCGCGAACGCCGCCATCACCAGCGCCGGGAGTACGAGCCCGATCGGACCTTTGGTGAGGGTCGCGAGTCCCGCAAAGACGAAAAACCGGAGATAGTCGGCCGCGCGCCCCCGCTGGTACCCGCGCACGGCGCCGTACGCGGCGAGCAGCATGAAGGCGAGCAGCACCGTATCGAAGACGGCGAGGCGTGACTGCACGAGAAAATGGAACGTCACGGCCAGCACCGCGCCGGCGAGAATACCGGTCCGCGTGTTGAACAGCGCCGTGCCGAGCAGCATCGTCGCGTACACGGCCAGCACGCTTGCGGCCGCGGACCAGAACCGCACGGTGAGCGTGCTGAAGCCGGCGATCCGGCCCGTCGCCGCGACGAGCCACATGTAGAGGGGCGGGTGGACGTACCACGGACTGCCGTTCATGTGCAGCGTGATCGGGTCGCCGGTTTGGAGCATTTCCCGCGCGACCTCCGCGTACTTCGTCTCGTCCTGATCCCACAGCGTGCCCGCGCCGAGGCGGGCGAACGTGAGGATGGCGGCGGCGGCCAGCACGGCGGCCGCCCAGACGCGCTCGCGGCGCCCCATCCCCGCTACGCCGCCAGGCGCGTCAGGAGGTAATGGGCGATCGCCGCGGCGCCGCCCGGGCCACCCTGCCGCGCACGCCCGACCGCGCCGCGGCGCTCGCGCTCCGCCGGATCGCCGAGGAGGCGCAGCACCGCCTCGACCGCCTCCTCCGGGGAGCGCGTCGCGACGAGCGCGTCCCCGAGCAGCCGCTGCTGCTCGGCCAGGAACACCGCAGTGAACTGCGGGCCGGTGCCCGGAAACGCCACGACCGGCTTGCCGAGCCCCGCCGCCTGCTCGTGCGCGGCGCCGGCCATGCCCAGGACCACCGTGGCCTGCGCCAGCGCGTCGGCGAAATGCTCCAACGTCACCAGGGCCTCGAGCTGCCCGAGGCGGAAGCGCCGCCCGTCAATCCACCGGCCGCCGGCGGTCTCCACCGTCTGCCGCAGGCGCTCGCCGGCCAGGTGTGGGGCCCACGCAACGAGCACATCCGGCGGCGGGGCCATGCGGGCCGCGACCCGCTCCACCGTCCGGAGGAGGAGGGGAAGGTTATTGAACGCGGGCGGCTTGCTTCCGGGGAGCACCGTCACGACCGGCCGGCCGGCCGGCAGGCCGAAGGTTGCTCCCGTCACGGCCAGCGTGTCCATCAGCGTGAACCCGACGTAGTGCGCGTCGATCCCGCGCCGCCGCAGCGCCTCGGCCGTCACCTCGTCTCGCGCGAAGACGCGGGTGGCCAGGCGCCGAATGAGCAACCGCTCCAGCGGCGAGTGCGGACCGACGTATTCCGATTTCGGCAGCGCGAGGTAGACGGTCGGTCCGCCCGCGGCGGCCGCCATGGCGAGACAATACACGTCGCCGGCGGCCAGCACGAGTCCGCTCCGGCCGCGCTGCGCGCGCAACGCCTGCCGCTGGGCCCGCCAGAAGGCGAGCCAGCCGTGCCGCAGATCGGCCCACGTGCTTCGCCAGCCGGCGCGGACTCCGAAACCCCCGCTCGGGAAGTCGCGCCGCGGATCGAGGAGTTCCACGCCGGCGGGATAGGCCCCCCCGAGCCCGACCAGCGGATAGGCCGCGACGTCGAGACGATCGGGCGGCAGCGACCGCACGACCTGCGCCGCCTCGAGATCTTCGCCGTAGCCGTTGCTGACGATAAGAAGACGTGGTTTGCTCACGCCGGCGCCGCGATACGGCCGGCCGGCGCGGCCAGGGACGACGCCATCGCCTCGAGCATGCGATCCGCGACCCCCGCCGGCGTGCGATACAATTCCCGCAGATCCCGGGCCGTGGCGTCGAGTCCGTCCGGATCCTCGAGCAGCGCGAGCGCCCGCCCGGCCACCTCCCCGGGGCTGAGCCGGCCGACCAGTTCGGGAACGATCATCCGTCCGGCCTCGCGGTTGGGCCATGCGAGAGCGTGCGGCCGCTTCAGAAATCGCCGGGCCATGACGCCTTTGATCGCGCTCCCAAGCCCGGGGACACGGCCGAGCCACTCGCTCAGCCCCTCCGTGCGGATCCGCCCCGGCCGGTCCAGCGGCAGGACCACCAGCATCGGCACACCGAGCACGGCGAGTTGCACGGTGTTCGTACCGGGAAGCGTAACGGCAAGATCGGCCTCGGCCGCCGCCCCGAGATCGTCGCCGTCCGCCACCGCGATCCCAAGCCGCGCGAGCGCGGGCCGTTGACCGTCGAGCACCTGGGTCAGCGCCTCGCGGCGGAGAAACGGCGAGACGACGAGGACGAACCGCACGTCGGGTCGCCGTTCGCGCATCGCGGCCGCGATGTCGACCAAGAACGGCAGGAACCCCCGCACGATCCACCGCCGGCTGCCGGGAAACAACGCCACCTGGAGCCCCGCGCGCGGCACGCGGGCGCCCGGCCGGGCCTGCGTCAGCGCATCCACGCGCAGGTCCCCGACGGTCAAGAGACGATCGCGCGGAACGCCCTCCGAGGCAAGCCCGTCCGCGAGATCCCGCGAGGGGACGAAGACGCGGGCGAACCGGTGCGCCCGCGAGCGGATCAGCGGCGTCTCGACGTACGCAAACGCCGGGACGCCGGCGCGGCGGGCGAGCGTCGACGAGTACCACAAATCGCCCCCCAGATGCAGGACGCACCCGGGCGCGGCGAGCGTGAGACGCCGGAGACCCGTCACGATCGCGAGGCACTCCCGCGGGCCGAGCACGCGCGCAAAGAGCCCCTGGCGGCGCGCGAACGCCGCTTCCTGCCCGCTCGCAAATTGGCACGGGGGCAGCACCAGCGACAGCGTGAGCGCGTGCCCGCGCGCGGCCGCCCAGGCGGCCGCCGCGCGGGCCATCGGCACCGCCCAGGTCGCCACTTCACCGGGACCGCTCGACACGATGAGAAGTTCCGCCGGGCCGCGCGGCGGGATCGACCGGTTCCCGTCGGGGTGATCGAGTGCGGGGACGCGCGTCACGCCTGGATTATACGGCAGGCTCCACGAGAGGAGCAAATCGCGCCGGCCGATGCGTGGTGAAAGGAGCGGCAGGCAACGGGCCGAAAGTGATGCGCCGTGATCATTACGCGCACGCCGCTTCGCATCAGCTTCGCCGGCGGCGGCTCCGACTTTCCCGCCGTGTACCGGGGGGCGTCGGGCGCCGTCGTCGCGACGGCGATCGACAAGTACATGTACATCACGGTCAACAGGAAATTCGACGAGCGGATCCGGGCGAGCTACTCCATCACCGAGATGGTCGACCGCGTGGAGGACCTGAAGCACGAACTGATTCGCGAGGCCCTCCGGATGACCGGGATCGGCGGCGGGATCGAGATCACATCGATCTCGGACATCCCGTCCCGCGGCACGGGCCTCGGCTCCTCCAGCACGTACACCGTCGGCCTGTTGCACGCGCTGCACGCCTATGCCGGCCGGCACGTGGGTGCCAGGCGGCTCGCCGAAGAGGCCTGCGCGATCGAACTGGACCGTCTCGGCCGGCCGATCGGCCGGCAGGATCAGTACATCGCGGCGTACGGAGGGTTTCAGTTCATCCGGTTCGAGCCGGACGGCGTGCTCGTCGAGCCGCTCCTTCCGGGCGGGGAGTTTCGGCGCGACCTCGAGGAGCATCTGCTCCTGCTCTACACCGGCCTCACCCGGCGCGCCGATACGATTCTCGCCGAACAGCAGCGCGGCTTCGAGGAGGGCACGGCGGCGCTCGACGACGCGCGGCGGCTGCGAGACCTGGCGCTCGACCTGCGCGCGGCGATTCTCGACCGGCGGCTCGACGCCGTCGGCGAGATCCTCGACGCCGGGTGGACGATCAAGCGAGGACTGGCCTCCGGCATCTCGACCCCGCAGATCGACGAATGGTACGCGCGGGCGCGCGCAGCCGGCGCGATTGGCGGGAAACTCGTCGGCGCCGGCGGCGGGGGCTTCCTCCTGCTCTTCGCATCGCCGCGCGATCACGCGGCGATCCTCGCGCGTCTGCCGGACCTGCGGCCGGTGCCGGTGCGCCTGGAGCCGTTCGGGAGCCGGATCATCTATGTCGAGGAGTAGACCGCGCCCGCGCGGCGCCGGCCGCCGTCCGATCGCCGTCGACATCCAGGCGGTGGTGCCGGCCGCCGCCGCGCGGGCGGCGATGGATGATCACGTCTTTCGCCTCCGCGCGGCGCTCGCCGCGGTGGACACGTCCCGCGTGATTGCCGCGGCGGAGCGCCTCCGGCAGGTCGCGCGGGCCGGCGGCCTCGTCCTCATCGCCGGCAACGGCGGCAGCGCCGCCAACGCCTCCCACATGGCCGTCGACCTCGGCAAATCCTCACTGGGCCGGCCGCCGCGCCCGGGCGCCGTGCGGATGCGGACCGTCGCCTTGAGCGACGCCGCCGGCACGCTGACCGCCTGGGCCAACGACGACGCCTACGAGCGGGCGTTTGCGCAGCAGGTGACGACACTCGCCCGGCCGGGCGACGCGGTGGTCCTGCTGTCGGTCAGCGGCCGCTCGCCCAACATCGTGGCGGCGGCACACGCGGCGCGCACGGCGGGCGCCGCTGTCGTCGCGCTGCTCGGCGGCGACGGCGGGACGGTGCGCGCGCTGGCCGATCATCCGATCGTGATCCCCAGCGACGACTATCAGGTGGTCGAGGACGCGCACCTCGCCGTCAACCACATGCTGACGAGCTACCTCCTGATGGCGGCCGGCGCACGACTGCCGCGCCTGAGCCTCGGTGCGCCGGCGTCCCTGCCCCCGGTCCGGCCGCGCGCCGCGCGCCGACGCAGACGCCGTTAGGCCGCGCCGGCACCGGCGTCGGTTTACCCTCGCGCCTCTGCTCTGGCGATCCAAAACGCCTGCGACCAGGCCGTGGCGGGGGCCCGATTCCCGGTCGGCCGGCGCCCGAGGCATTCGACTCTGACAAACTGCTCGTCGCCGGCGGGTTCGTACGACGCCGTGGAGCCCGGCTGCTCCGCCCGCAGCGCGCCGGCGGCGTCGAAGAACCGGACCATCGACGCGTCCGTCTCGACCGTGATCGTCCCGTCCCGCACGCCGAACTCGGCCGCCGGGCCCGTGGACGCGTAGAAGGCCAGCGACCGCAGGGCGGCGAGCAACGCGGCCGCGGCGACCGACGCGGTCTTGACCATGATCCACCCGGTGTCGAGATCCCGGAGCCGGTGCAGATCATCGGCCGCCACCGCGCCGACCGCGGCTCCCGGTCCACGATGCCGGAGCACCGCGGCCCAGCACCGCACGTCCGCGGCGGTGGCGCTGTGGTGGTTGCTGATTTCGATGAGATGGTAGCCTCGAAGGGTCAGCATCTCGTCGAGCGACCATCGGCCGGTCCCGAAGTTGCCGGTCCACGTGGGGTGGTGGAGCGACACGACCCCGCCCGCGGCGACGGTCGCGTCGACGCACGCCTGGGCGTTTCGCGGCGCAAGGGACCCGGGAGCGCCGAGCCGGCCCATGTGCGGGCCGAGCGGCCGGAACGGCCGCGGAATCGTGGTTTCGACGCCGGGCAGCGCAAGGAAGGTGTCGCCGTTCAGGTCGTCGCAGGCCGTGACACGATTGTGGTCGGTGAATACCACGAACGTGTAGCCCGCGGCGCGGTAGCGCTCGAGCACGGCCCGCGGCGGATCCCGGCCGTCGGAGCGCGTGGTGTGGCAGTGCAGTTGAGCTTTGCGGTAGGCGCCCGGCGCGGCATACGGGTCCCCGATCCGGACGCGACTCACGCCGGGGGAGATTCGGGCCGCGTGCCGGGGATCCCCCCGGCTACCGATTATCGTCCAGGCTCGGGTTGGCGGGCGACGGCGCCGCCGTCGAGTTCGCCGGCGGGAATCCCGGCGCCGGCGCGGCGGGACGTGGCGTGACCGGCCCGGCCGCGGCCGGCGCAACCGGGCAGGCGACGTGATACCCCATCCCGCCAAGTTCGGTGCACACCGCCGCGATGCGGGCCGGCGTGTCGGGGTGATTTTCAAAAGCGTGCGTCAGTCCCGGCTGGGTCTTTTCCTGTTTCCGCAGGCGGTCGAAGAACGCGAGCGATTGTGTCGGATCGAATCCGGCCTTTCGCGCGAAGATGACGCCGTAATGATCGGCCTCGAATTCCTTGTCGCGCGAGAACTTCGCGTCGATCATCTGGCGGCCGACCTGGCTCAGGATGTAGGCCGAGTAATTGCCGCCGAACACGAGCTGCGTGAGAATCGCCGCGCCGAACTGCACTTCCATGTCGCGCTGGGCGAGGTCGACGGCATGGCGATGGGCGACGTGGGTCGTCTCGTGGCCGATGACAAAGCCGAGCTCGTCTTGCGACTTGACGAACCCGAACAGTCCGCGGGTCGCAAAAATGAAGCCACCCGGCGCGGCGATGGCGTTGACGCTGTCGTCCCGCAAAATGTGGTAGGTCCAGGGCAGATTCGGGCGCTCGGACACGGCCGCCAGGCGGTGGCCGATGTCGCTGAGGTACCGGGTCAGGCCCGGATCGTCGACGAACCCCGGCTTCTGCGCCAGCTGGCGCTCGACCTCGCGGCCGATTTGGATCTCCTGTTGCTCGCTCACACTGAAGAGCGCCGCGTTGGCGGCCGGCATCGGGCCGGCCACCGGGAACGCGCCCGCGATCGCGAACACCGCTACGACCGCAACGATGGTAAACCGTCGGATGTGCAACATGCCTGTCGTCCCCTTCGCGTCCGATTCCGTCCCGGACGTCCGTCTTATCTTAACGCGCCGCCCGCCGCCGGAGTTCCGCCGCGGGCGAGGGGTTCCCTGCGACCGGCGGCTCGCGCCGCGTGTGCTACAATCGACACTGTGAACCTCAAAGTGCGGCTATTCGCCTCGTATCGCGAGGCCGTCGGAGCGTCGCAGGTCGACGTTCCCGTCGGCGACGACGCCGACGGCGCGGCGTTGTGGAGCGCCCTCGTCGCCCGCTATCCGGCGCTCGGGACGTTGCCGCCGCCGGCCGGGTACGCCGTCGACGACGAATACGTCGGCGGCAACCGCTCCTTGAAGGGAGCGGGCGAAGTGGCGTTGATCCCCCCGGTCAGCGGCGGCGCCGAATCCGCGACCGACCGGGAGCGTGCTACGGTCGAACGTTCGACGGCCGTCGACCTCACGGAGCGGCCGATCTCGACGGACCGCATGCTCAGCGCCGTGGCCGACTCGCGGGCCGGCGCGGTCGTGCTGTTCCTCGGCGTCGTGCGGGACAACGCGCACGGCCGCCGCGTGGACCACCTGATCTACGAGGCGTATGAGGCGCTCGCGCGCCGCGAGATGGAGAACATTGCGGCGACGATCGCGGAACGCTGGCCGGTGACGCGCGTCGCCCTGGCGCACCGAACCGGCCGCCTCGGAGTCGGCGAGCCGAGCGTCGCGGTCGCCGTCTCCGCGCCCCACCGCGCGGCGGCGTTCGAGGCCGGCCGGTACGCCATCGATACGTTGAAGCGCACGGTCCCAATTTGGAAAAAAGAAGTGTGGGAAGGCGGCGCGGCCTGGGTCGGAAGCGAACGGCCGAACCGCTAGCACACCGGCGACGTATTGACCAACGTTCGCAGCCAGGAGGACGCGATGATGCCTACAACCCCGACTCGACGCCGGTTCGTATCCGCCCTTGCGGCCGCCTCGCTCGCGCTCGGATTCCTAAGCGCTCTCGTCGCGGCTCCGGGCTCGATCGCGCACGCCCAGCAGGCCGGCTCGAGCTGGCGCGGGCTGATTCCCGGGCTGAAGGCCCAGGCGGCGCAGCACCCTGACCCCGAGACGTCGTTTCGGCTCGCGATGGTGTACGCGCACGAGGGGATGTTGATCGACGGCTGGCACGTCTTCAAGCAAATCGACCGGGCGGTCGGCGGCGAAGCGGGCCGGCCGGCCCTGGAGCACCGGATCATTCAGGACTCGGCGGGCGCCGTGCGCAAGAACCCTCAAGATCTCCTGGCGCGCTATTCGCTCGCCTTCGCGTCGTGGGTCGCCGGCGATCACCAGACGACGTTTCGGGAGCTGCTTGAGATCACGCGGCAGGAACCGCGCAACGCGATGAACCACGGCTACCTCGGCTACGTGTACTCGACGCACAACGACGGGAAGAACACCCTCGCCCAATGGGAGGAGGCGGTCCGGCTGGATCCGAGCAACAGCGTGCTCCACTACATGCTCGGCTCGGCCTACTACCGCACCGGGCGCAGCCGTGACGCGGCCGTGCAGTTCAACCTCGCCTACCGCGACCGCACGCTCTACAACTACATCACGCGCGGCGAGGAGCCGTAGCCGGCCTCAACTCCGTCGGGGAGGTCGACTCGCCCGCGCGAGCACCCGGCCCGCGATCACGAGTAGACCGCCAAGCAGCGCCGTGAGCGTCCACGGCACGCCGAACGCGAGGACGAGGACGACGCCCGTCTCGGGCGGCAACTGCGCGCTGTGAAGCGCCCCGATCAGACGGTCCGCGCCCATCCGCGCCCAGACCGCGGCGGCCGCGGCGGCCAGGCCGGCGCCCGCCCCGGGCGGCGCGATCCAGGCCGCGACCAGCCCGGCGAGGCCGGGAGACGCCACAGGCAGCCACAACACGATCTGGCCGGCGATGCCGGTGGCCGGACCGTTGAGGGAGGATCCGGAACCCGCGCTGAGCGCGTCCACCGCCTCGAACACCGCCGCGGCGGCGGCCACGGCGACGACCCAGCGACCGGCCGCGCGCCAGGGACTTCTGCGCACGGGGGTGGCGAGGGAAGCCGCCTTAAGGAGCGCCGCCGCCCTCGAGGTCGGTGAAATGGGCGTGGGTGGTGCCCTCGGCGATGAGCCGGCGCACGGCGTAGAGAATCGTCACCCGATCCGCGGTCAGGGTGCCCTGGCGGCGCGTCACGAGGACATGGCCGGTGAAGACGGCGCTCGATTTGACAAAGTCAAGGTGCGCCACCGCCCCGGTGATCGTCGCGCCGTAGACCTCGGCGGTGACGGGCCCGTGAACGACCGCCTGCTGCTTTCGCTGGAAGAACTCGACCCACTGGCCGAGCATCCGCCCCGCGCGGTTCGACGCGCTGACGTGGCCGCTCACGATGCCGTAGTGCGCGCCTTGGTTGTAGACCGCCTTGTCGCCGTTGACGATCAGGTCCGGCGCCGTAAACAGCGTGACGTGGCCGTTCGCCGTCAACCGGCCCACGGCGCGGTCGGCCAGAATGTGGTCGGCCTGAAGCGCGTAGTCCTGGGTTTCGGCCCCCGCGCCGCCGTCCATCGCGATCCGGCTGATCTGGTTGCCCGCGGTGAAGACGACGGTGATGTCGTCGCCGGTGGCGCGGCCCTTCGGGTCGGTGATCGTGACGTTGCCGGTGAGCTCCGCGGTCCGATCAGCGCGCCGGAGGCGCAGGAAGTTCGCGGTGGCCACCCCCGCGGCGTACGTGAGGCGCACGTGCCCGCGGGCGGTCAGTGCGGTCCCGGCATTGTCGACGGCGACCTCGTCGGCGCTCACGTTGAGCGGCCCCTGGAGCGCGGGGAATACCGCCGCCGCTTCGGCAGGCCGGGCGGCCGGCGCACCGGGCGGCAACACGGCCCAGCCGGCTACCCCGAGCAGGACGGCCGCGCACGCGGCGACGGCGCCGCCCCGCCGGATGCGAACGCGTGGACGCCGCATGGACACGCCGAGCGTCGCTTCAATGCGCCGGCCACGCATCAGCTGCGGCCCGCCTGCCCGCCGTCCACCGCGCCGCGACAGGACGCGCAGTATCCGTAGAACTCGATCCGGTGGCTGACCACCCCGAAGGTGGGATCGGTCAGTTCGGATTGCTCGCGCTCGAGCACCTCCGCCACGCGCCCTCGGGGGAGATCCACGACCGCCCCGCAGCGCAGGCACGTACCGTGGTAGTGCGGCCGCGGGTTCGCGCAGAACACGGCCCGCCCGTCCCCGTAGGTGAGCCGCCGCACGATTCCGAGGCGGCCCAGGAGCTCGAGCGTCCGGTACGTCGTGGCGAGGTTGACGGTAGGACACAGCGCGCGGGCGCGCCGGCAGACGTCTTCCGCCGGCACGTTGATGCGCCCCGTGCCGAGCAGGCTCGTGAGGATCGCGCGCCGCTGCGGGGTCGCCCGGTAGCCCTGCCGCTCGAGGACGCGCAGGTTCGCGGCCACGGTCCCGGGCCGGCCCGGGCCCCGCCTGCCCCGGTTCAGCCGGGGGGCGGGACGGTCAGGCCCGGCGATCGCGGCCGTGCGCGCCCCGGCCTTGTTGGACGCGACCGGATGTGTCGATGACGCGACCGCCACCTCCCGTGCCTCTAGAAGAACTCCCGGCGCAGCGCATCGGCCTGCGCCGCCGTGAGCGGCGCCAGCGTGCGCTTGGCGACCGGGCCGGCCTTCAGCTCCGTCACCTGGTCTTCGTACGTGGGCTCGCCCTGCGTCTGGTACAGGATCCCGATCGGGATCTTGTCCCCCCACTCGTGCGCCTTCTGCCACGCCGCCGTGCGATCAGCCACATCGTGTCCGGACTCGTCGAGCTTGTACACGCGCTCCCGGTAGAAGTCGTAGGTGTTGATCTTGTTGTAGATGACGCACGGCTGCAGGACGTCCACGAGCGCGTAGCCCTTGTGGTGAATCGCCGCCATGATCAGCTTGGCGAGGTGCTTGGGATCCCCGGAGAACCCGCGCGCGACGAAGGTCGCACCGCCGTTGATCGCGGTGGAGAGCGGGTTGAACGCGACCTCGATGCTGCCCTCGGGCGTCGTGCTGGTCTGGAAGCCCCGCGGGCTCGTCGGCGCGTACTGGCCCTTTGTCAGCCCGTAGACCATGTTGTTCTCGGCGATGTGCACGATATCGGGGTTGCGGCGCAGGATGTTCATGAAGTGGTTGCCGCCGATCCCGTAGCCGTCCCCGTCGCCGGTGACGCAGATCACGTGCAGGTCGTGGTTGCCCAGCTTGGCGCCCATGGCGATCGGGAGGGCCCGGCCGTGAATCGTCGTAAACGCGTTGGCGTTCAGGTAGTCCGGCAGCTTGCTGCCGCACCCGATGCCGGAGAAGAACATCACCTCGTGCGGATGGATCTCGAGCTGCGCGAGCGCGCTCTTCACCGCGTTGAGAATGCCGTAGTCCCCGCAGCCGGGGCACCACGTCACTTTAATCGGGCTGTTGTAGAGCTTCTGATCAAGCATGGACTTTGGCCTCCTCGAGCTTCGCCAGAATGTACTCCGCCGACAGCGGCCGGCCGTCCCAGCGCAGGATCATCCGGTCGGCGCGGCGGCCGGTCATGGCCCGGACGAGCTGCGCGAACTGCCCGGTCTGGTTGCCTTCCACTGCGACGAGCTGGCGCGCCGCCTCGATCAGCGGCGTCGCCTTGGCCTCCGGGAACGGCCAGATGTCGACGAAGTGCAGCAGGTTCGCGCGCCGGCCCTGCGCGTTGAGCAGGTCGACCGCTTCGCGCATCGCGCCGTAGGCGGCGCCCCATCCCATCAGTGTAATCTCCGCCCGCTCCGGCCCGTAGATCGCCGGCGCCCGCAGGTCCTCGACGATGTTGTGGAATTTGCGCATGCGCTTGCCGGCCATCCGGAGCCGGTTGGCCGCGTCCTCGTCCTCGAAGTGGCCGTACTCGTCGTGCTCGTCGCTGCACGTCTGCTGCAGCGCCTTGGGATGCCCGGCGAACGCGCGCGGCGACACCCCGCTCGGCGTGTCCTTGTAGCGCAGGTACGGCTCGCCGAGCCGCTCCAGCTGCTCCGCCGTGAGGACCTCGCCGCGGTCGATGGTCACGCGTTCGATTGGGAACTCCGACGAGGGCAGCGTGCGCATGGAGTTGGTCAGGTAGAATTCCGTCATCACGATCACGGGGCACTGCCACTTCTCCGCCAGGTTGAACGCCCGCGCCGCGGCCTGGAAGCATTCTTCCTGCGTGCCGGGCGCGAGCACGATCCGCGGGAACTCGCCCTGGCCGGCGAACAGCGCGAACAGGAGGTCCCCCTGCTCGGTCTTGGTCGGCATGCCGGTCGACGGGCCGGGCCGCTGCGCCTCCACGATCACCACCGGGACTTCCGCCATGCCGGCGAGCCCGAGCGCCTCCGTCATGAGCGCGAACCCGCCGCCGCTCGTCGCGGTCATGGACCGTGCGCCGACGTTGCCGGCCCCGATCGCGAAGCAGATCGCCGCGATCTCGTCCTCGGTCTGCTTCACGACGATGTCGTACTTGCGTGCGTGCGACGCCATGAACTCGAGCACCGAGCTTGCCGGCGTCATCGGATAGCCGGAGATGAACCGGCAGCCGGCGGCGATGCTGCCGACAGCCAGCGCCTGGTTGCCGTTGATCAACATCCGGTCCGGACGCTCGGCCAGCGGTTTGATCTTCCAGTCGAAGGACTTGGCGTACCGCTCGCTCGCGAGCCGGTACCCTTCCTGGGCGACCTTGAGGTTGCCCTCGACGACCGCGTCGCCCTTGCGCTTGAAGTTTTTCTTGATCACGTCGGCGATGAACTCGAACGGGTACTCGACGATGCCGGCGAGCGCTCCCAGGCCGCAGGTGTTGGCCATGATCTTGTTCCCGCCGACCTCCTGCGCGACCTTGGAGAGCGGCATGCTGAACGGCTGCGCCCCGCCTCGGGCGACCGCCTCCGTGTCGACCTTCAGGCCCTCGTCGAACAGCAGCGCGCCGCCGCGGACGACGTGCGGCCCGTAGTCGGTGATCGCTTCGGGGCTGAACGCCAGGAGGACGTGGACGCCCTCGTGATGGCTCCAGAGGGGCTGCTCGGCGACGCGGATCTGGAAGAAGTTCAGGCCGCCGCGGATGCGGGACATGTACTCCGGATACGTATGCAGCCACAGCCCGCCGTGACTGAGGGCCTGGGCGAACCCGGCCCCCCCGGATTCGACGCCCTGGCCGGCCTCCCCGGCGAGCCGGATCGACAGATCGTTGACGAACTTAGCCACGCTCGGTCACCCCCGTTGAAGGTCGGGCGTCCCGCCCCGGCGCGCCGTTCTGGTGGAACGGCCCGGACCGGTCGGCCCCCTCACTTTCGCTCCTCGCTGGAGTCCCACATCGCGTCGAGCCGGCGATACTTCTCCGGGAACTCGCCGGTGTACCGCAGATACGCCGGAATGGGGTAGCGGATGCCGCCCCGCTGCGTGCCGCGCAGGCCGGCCACCAATTCCCCGGCGCGCGCCCAGGGAAATGCAAATGCCATCTCATGGTCCTCGGTCTGTCCGTAGATGCGGTCGCCGTAGCAGGGCAGGATCACCTGCGGCTCGCCGCTGTGCATCGTCTCGATCACCGCGTCGGCACAGTCGAGCCGCGCCGAGAAGCTGCTCTGCAGCCGGCCGCCCCGCCGGTAGAGGGCCGCCGCGACCAGGCGCATGACCTGCGCGGAGTTGCCGTAGACGAGGCCGACCGCCGGCTCAAACGCCGCCCGGCCGAGCGGCCCGATCAGGATCCGCTCGTACTCGCCGAGCGCGAACTTCGGCACCGCGGCTTCCGTCCGCACGGCCGCCTCCGGAGTTTCCACGTACATGCCGCACGCGAGGTTCCCCTCGGCATAGTACGGAAGGACCGGCTCGAAGCCGAAGGCCGTCTTCGCGAGCGGGCAGCTGAGGTCGTCTCGTCCCACGCCGAGCGTCCAGCCGTAGCGGCGCGCGATCGAGAAGGTCTGGCAGATCGCCACCTTGATGCCGAGGTCCGAGGGCCGGCGCACCTTCTCGGGCAGGGCCTCACCGGGACGCAGCATCCGGATGCCGAGCGGAAATGTCTGCGGACGGACATGCTGCTCGATTTCGGCGTTGACCTCTGCCGGCGTCATCGCAACCCGGCCGGCGTCGGCGTCATCCGAACCGCTCCCGCCGGGCTCAACGGCGCGGTCTGCTCCGGCCATCAGTCGCGCAGCAACGCGTCGGCGATCTCGTAGAACACCCGCGCCGACGCGGCGTCGGGTGCCACCGCCGTGACCGGCCGGCCGCGGTCTCCCGCCTCGCGGATCGCCGGATCGAGCGGGATCTGCCCGAGGAGCGGGGCCTGCACCAGGCCGGCCAGCCGCTCGCCTCCGCCCTTCCCGAAGATGTAGACCGGCTCCGCCCCCGGCGCCGGCAGGTAGTAGGACATGTTCTCCACGACCCCGACGACGGGCGTGTTGACCTTCTCCGCCATGCGGCCGGCGCGGTAGGCCACCCCGGTCGCCGTCTCCTGCGGCGTCGTGATGATCAGCATCTCCGCGCGCGGCAGGGTTTGCGCGATGGTGAGCGACACGTCGCCGGTCCCCGGCGGCAGATCGATCAGCAGGTCGTCCACGTCGCCCCAGTACACCTCGCCGAGGAACGTCGTGATCGCCTTGTGCAGCATGGGGCCGCGCCACATCACCGCTTCGTTCTCGTCCACCAGGAAGCCGATCGAGATCACGCGCACGCCCCAACGCTCCAGCGGGATCATCATCTGGTCGATCATCGTCGGCTTGCCGCTCACCCCGAGCATCTTCGGGATGCTGAACCCGTAGACGTCGGCGTCGACGATGCCGACGGTGCGTCCGCGCCGTGCCAGCGCCACGGCGAGGTTCGTCGTCACGGTGGACTTGCCCACCCCGCCCTTGCCGCTGGCGACGGTGAGGATGCGGGTCGCGGACGTGGGCGACAGCAGCGGGGACTGCCGCTGCGGACCGGGGCGCAGCTGCGCCATCAGGCCTTGGCGCTGCTCTTGCGTCATCACGCCGAGCTGGACGTCCACCGTGTCGACGCCGGGCAGGGCGCGGACCTTCTCACGGATCGACTCGGTGATCGTCTCCCGAAGGGGACAGCCGCTGATCGTCAGCAGCGCGTCGACCCGGACCGCGCCGTCGCGAATCGCGATCTCCTTGACCATGTTGAGCTCCACGATGCTCTTGTGGAGCTCCGGATCCATGACGTCCCGCAGCGCGTCGAGCACCTGCTCGCGCGTCACCGCGATCGAACGTGCCGCCATTCCACGCCTCCTCGCACCTCACGCGTCACCACGCGCGAGAGCCGCCGACCGCGCGGCCTCGGTCGCTCCACATGCCCATGCTCACGCCGGGGACGGCGGCCGGAACTTGCTGCGCGTCGGCGCGCACCGACCGGCCGGTGAGAACAATTCTCACTGCCTACACGAGCATAGTCTCGGGACGGGGCACTGTCAAGCAATGATAGCCGTAAATATCGTAAGAAATCGCATGATCGGGGCGTTACGCGTCCGGCGCACCGTCCGGAGTTGCACCGGCGCCCGCATCACCCCGCCCGGAGGTGCCGCGGCCCCGGCGCCGCCGGCGGCGCCGGCGGCGCCCCGATCCCGGAGAACCGGGTGTGGCGGCCTCCGCCTGACCCCCGACCGGGGGCGGGGTGGCGATTTGGCGAGCCGCCGCCTTCGGAGCGCGTGCCCGGGAGAACGACGATGGGCGGCGGGCCCGAACGGCTTCGGGCGAGAACGCCGTCGCGTCCGCGGGGGCTTCCTGGGGACCGCCGTCCGGCGGGACCGCGTCCGGGCCCGATGGGATCTCGTCGGGCGCCGCATCGCCCCCCTCGGGGGTACCGTCCGCCGCCTCGGCCGCCTTCGCCGAAGGCCGCACCGGCCGCCGCTGGGGCGGACGCCGCTCCGCGGCGAGTCGCAGCCGGTCAAGCATCCGCTCGACGTGCTGGACCAAAAAGTGCCGCGCGGCCTCGTCCGACAGCATCGGGATGCCGGCATCGACGTCCACGCGGCAGCGCAGCACGGTCCCGTCGTCGGACTGTTCGGCCGTGAGCCGCAGGGACAGGCTGCGCAACGTGCCACGCACCTGGACGATTTCGATGCTGTGCGGGGCGCGCGCGGCCGTGCGGACCACGGCCTCAACGGGCAGGCCGGCAAAGTAGCCCCGGAGCGCGAGGAGGGGCTCGCCGCCGCGCCGGTCCTCGACGTCCGCGGAAAGCCAGAGCGGCGCCCCGTATCGCGGCAGGTGTTCGGGGTGCGCCACATGGGCAAAGACGTGCTCGCGGGAGGCGCGGATGAGCCGCTGCGCCTCCACGACGACGACGAGCGGTGGAACGGGCGGCGCTATGCCGCCAGCTCCTTCCGCATTCGGCGCGTCCCCTCCACCATCGCGGCGAGCTTGGCGACCGTTTCGTCGGCCGTCCGCGTCTTGAGGCCGCAGTCGGGCGACACGTAGATCTGCGCCGCCGGGATGACGTCGAGCGTCCGCCGAATGCCGTCGATGATCTCGTCCGGCGTCTCGGGCCGGTGGCTGTGCGCATCCAGCACGCCGAGACCGATGTCCTTGGTGAACTGCGGCGAGCGGAACGTGTCGAGCAGCGCGAAGTCGTCGTTCTTGAGCGCCAGGTCGATCTGGTCCACCGCCAGGCGCAGCATCGCCGGATAGATCTTCGGGACGTCGCCGTAACAGACGTGCGTGACGGTGTAGGCGCGGAGCCCGCGGGTGACGATCTCCATCGCCTCGACGGCGAGCTCGAAGTCCTCTTCGGGCCGCGTGTGAATGGCCGGCTCGTCGATCTGGATGTACCGGGCCCCGGCGCGCTCGAGGTCGACGGCTTCGTCATGGATCGCCCGCGCGAGCTCCATCACGAGTTCCCGCCGCGACGGATAGTACTCGTTGAAGGACCACTCCGCGATCGTGTACGGACCGGTCAGCATTCCTTTGACCGGCCGGGGCGTGAGCCCCTGAGCGAGACGGAACCAGTCGACGGTCAGCGGCCCGCGCCGGCCGACCGGCCGCACGACCACGGGCTTCGGATAGTAGCGGTTGCCGTACGACCGCACGAGGCCGGCGATCTCGAAGCCGTCCATGTGGTCGGCGAAGAACGCCACCATGTCGCCACGGTACATCTCGCCGTCGACGAGGATGTCGATGTCGAGCTCTTCCTGACGGCGGATCCATTCCTCGGTGGCCTGCCGCTCGAGCGATGCGAGTGCCTGCGCGTCCATCTGCCTGCGCGAGACTTTGCGGCGCGCCTCGAGCAAATACGGCGGCTTCGGAAAGCTCCCGACCGTCGTCGTGGGCAGGAGCGTGGCGACGGCCGTGGGCGTGGCGGCGGGGGTCATGCGGCACCTCCGGCGAGGCGCACACCGGCGACCAGCGCCTCGAGTTTGCGGCGGGCGACGCGGCGGGGCAGGAACTCCAGCCCCGCGCTCGGACCGATCACGAGACCGTCCGCCGGGACGATCGCCGCCGCCTTGCGGCACTGCGCCGCCACTTCCTCCGGCGGCTCGAGCCGGGTGTTCCGGGCGTCCAGTACGCCGGCGCCGAGCGTCTTCGTGAACCGCGCCCGGCCGAGGATCTCCCAGTTGCGGGGCGCAGCGACGAAATCCACCCCCAGGACGTCGACCGGCAGATCCAGGATCGCCGGGTACAGGCCGTCGAGGTGCCCGAAGTAGGTGTAGAGGGCGCGGGTGGCGGTCACCCCGTCCCACAGCGCCTCCGACGCGCGCCGGAACAGCGGAAACTGGTCCCGCCGGGCGAGCAGTCCGGGTTCGTCCACCTGGATCACCGTCGCGCCCGCGGCGGCGAGGGCGCGCAGTTCCTTGTTGAGGGCGGCGGCCAGCGCCATCACGAACTGATCGAGCGTC
Source organism: bacterium (assembly GCA_035945995.1). Taxonomy (NCBI): domain Bacteria; species bacterium. Next base: position 7,493 of record DASYZR010000097.1, on the reverse strand, counting down.
CCGTAGAACTCGTCCTTGCTCAGGACGGCGAGCGTGAAGGGCCCCGTCACCACGGGCTTGACCGGCCGCGCGCTGTGCGACGCGGCGAACTGGTAGTCGGCCACCGTGATCGGCCCGCGCCACCCGATCTCACCGGCCGCGACCGGCTGCCGGTAGTAGACGTTTGTGTCGAAGTACCGCTGCAGCCCGTTGATCGTGAAGCCCGCAAGCCCCCGAGCGAAGTACGTGAACCCGTCCTCCCAGCGAATCTGCCCATCGGTGACGAGATCCAGGCCGGCGTCGGCCTGTTCCGCCAGCACCTCGGCCGTGACCTCGTCTTCGATCCGGCGCAGGTCCTCGCGCGTGATCTCGCCGCGCTGGAGCTTCTCGACGCTCGTGCGCCAGCGCCCCGGCGCCGGGGGGTCGGGAATCTTCGGGTAACTGCCCACGACCGTCGTCTTCACCCGGTGCACCTCCACCCCGTCATGCCAGTGTCTCGCGTGCGATAATCATCCGCTGCACCTCGGACGTGCCCTCGCCGATCTCGCACAACTTCACGTCCCGGTAGATACGCTCGACCGGATAGTCCTTCGTGAACCCGTACCCGCCGTGGATCTGGACGGCGCGGGCCGCGGCCCGGGACGCCGCCTCCGACGCGTACAGCTTGGCCATCGAGCCCGCGAGCCGGTAGGACTCGCCCCGGCCGGCGCGGGACGCCGCGTCCATGACCAGCAGCTCCGCCGCGTCGAGTTCGGTCGCGGTGTCGGCGATCATCCACTGGATCGCCTGGAACTCGCCGATCGGCTGTCCGAACGCCCGGCGGCCGGCCGCGTACTCGATCGACGCGTCGAGCGCCGCGCGGCCGAGGCCGAGCGCGAGCGCCCCGATCCCGACGCGGCCGCCTTCCAGGACCTGCATGGCCTGCGCGAAGCCGTCTCCGGACGTCCCGAGCATCTGCGCCTCGAGGACGGCGCACTCCTCAAAGATCACTTCCGTCGTGTCGCTCGACCGCATGCCGAGCTTGTCCTCGTGCTTGCCGGTCCGCAGCCCGGGCGTCCCGCGCTCGACGATGAACGCGGAAATGCCGCGCCGCCCCCCATTGGGGGGGCCGGTCCGCGCCATCACGACGTAGACGCCGGCGATGCCGCCCTGCGTGACGAAGACCTTGGTGCCGTCGAGAATCCACCGGTCCCCGCGCCGTTCGGCGCGTGTCGCGAGGGCCGCGGCGTCGCTGCCGGCCCCCGGCTCCGTGAGGCACCACCCCCCGAGGAGCTCGCCGGACGCGAGCCTCGGCAGGTACGCCGCGCGCTGCGCCGGCGACCCGAACCGCACGATGTGGCCGGCGCAGAGCGAGTTGTGGGCGGCCACGCTCAGCGCGATGCCGCCGTCGCCCCACGCCAGCGCCTCGATCGCGAGCGCCGTCCCCACCGGATCGAGGCCCGATCCGCCGTCGTCCGCCGGCACGGTCATGCCCCACAATCCGAGCGACGCGATCTTGGGCACGAGCTCGAGGGGGAACGCGTTCTCGGCGTCCCAGCGCCGCGCGTGCGGCCGCAGATCCCGGGCCGCGAACTCGCGCACCGTCCGGTGGATCAGACGCTGCTCTTCGGTGTACTCGACCCGCACCGGCAACTCCGCACGTCATCGCGCCGTTGACGCAAATGAAAAGCCTCCCGTGGGTTCCACGAGAGGCTCAGGGTTCCTCTCGGACGCCGACGCCGGACGCCGGACGCGCGCAGGCCGGTGCGCGGCCGACGACCGCGTTCTTACAACGGGACGGCTTCGACCGCCTTGATCTCCGGCACGCGCTCTTTGAGCATCCGCTCGACGCCGGCCTGGAGCGTCATCATCGAGTACATGCAGCCGACGCACGACCCGGCGAGGCGGATCTGCACCACGCCGTTCGTGATGTCGACGAGCTCGATGTCGCCCCCGTCGGCCTGGACGTGCGGGCGGATCTGATCCAGCACGTCCTGGACGCGTGCGCTGAGCTCGAGGTCGGCGGTGGGTTGAGCCGTCGCCGGGTCCATCAGGCGTTCGCCTCGCTCTTCTCGCCGCACTCTTCCGGCGCGCCGGCCTCCTCGCGGGTATGGAACGAATGCCCGCAGCCGCAGGTCGAGACCGCGTTGGGGTTGCGAATCGCAAATCCCTGCGCCGTCACCGAACTCACGTAGTCGATCTCCGACCCCGCGAGCATGCGGGAGCTCATCTTGTCGACGAGCACCCGCACGCCGCCGCGTTCGAAGACCTGGTCCTCCGCGTCCTGCGCGTCGTCGAAGGTCATGCCGTAGGAGTACCCGTCGCATCCGCCCTGGGTGATGAACACCCGGAGGGCGAGCTTCGGATCGTTCTGTTCGGCCAGCAGTTCCTTTACCTTCGTCACGGCCCGGTCGGTGATCGTGATCATAGAGCCGGCTGCCTCCTGAACGCTGCTCGACTTCGGCGCGGCCCGGGCGCGGCCCGCCGGCCGTCCCTGGTGGTCCGGTTGTCTTGCCACCCGATTCATACTATTCTACGGGCGGCCGGTTTGGTTTGTCAAACCGCACCGGCAATGATACACTCGGCTCGCATCGAACAAGCCGGCCGCGGGTGGGCGGCCTTCGGAGGCGATGGGTGGACATCTCCGGCGCCACACGGACGCTCGCACCGCTCAAGATCGTCGCCAGCACCCTGACCGTCCCCACGATCGGCCGCGTCGGGATCCTGGACCTCACGGAACAGGTGGCGGCCCTGCCCGGCCTGGACGAGGTCACGCAGGGAACCGTCCTGCTGCACAGCCTGCACACGACGACGGCGCTCTTCATCAACGAGGCGCAGGACGCGCTGCTGCACGACATGCGGGACTTCCTCCGCCGGTTGGTGCCGGAGGACGGCGCCTACCGGCACAACGACCCCGCGTTTTCCGATTGCAACCGCGCGAACGCCTGGAGCCACCTGGCGGCGATGCTTCTCAGCCGGACGGTCCAGATCCCGATCGAGCAGGGCCGGCTCGTCCTCGGCACGTGGCAGCGGATCCTGTTCTGCGAGCTGGACGGCCCGCAGACCCGCCGCGTCCACGCGCAGGTGATGGGCGCGTAGCGCGACTGTCCGATCACTCCGTCGGCAACTGCGCGTTGATCCAGGCGAGGATGCCGCCCTTGAGGTTCACGGCTTTGTCGTAGCCCCGGTCGCGCAGGAGGCCCACCGCCCGGCCGCTTCGCGCGCCCGACCGGCAGTAGATGATCGCCGGGGCGGCGGGATCGATCTCGTCGAGCCGCGCGGGCACCTGTCCGAGCGGGATGAGGCAGCCGCCCGCGATATGCGCGTCCTCGTACTCCCAGGGCTCGCGCACGTCGACCAACTGCACGCCGCCGCGGGCGAGCATGGCGTGGGCGTCGACCGGCGTGATCTCCGGGATCGGCTGAACCGCGGCGCGATCGTGTGCCGGCATCCCGCAGAATTGTTCGTAGTCGATCAGCGCGGTGATCGTCGGCGCGTCGCCGCAGACCGGGCAGTCGGGGTTCCGGCTCCACCGCACGACGCGCGTCTCGCCCTCCAGGGCGTCGAAGATCAGCAGCCGGTTGGTGAGGGTCTCGCCGACCCCGAGGAGCAGCTTGAGCACCTCGAGCGCCTGGCGCGAGCCGACGTGGCCGCACAGGGCGCCGAGAATCCCGCCCTCCGCGCAGCTCGGGACCATCCCCGGCGGAGGCGGTGTCGGGAAGAGGCACCGGTAGCAGCCGTGCCCGGGCACGAACGTGGTGGCCTGCCCTTCCCACTTCAAGATGCTCGCGTCGACGAGCGGTTTGCCGAGCAGCACGCAGGCGTCGTTCACGAGGTAGCGCGTCGGGAAATTGTCGCTGCCGTTCACGACGACGTCGTAGTCCCGGATGATGTCGAGCGCGTTGGCGCTGGTGAGCACCGTCTGATAGGGTACGACGGTGACGTCCGGGTTCAAGCCGCCGAGCGTCCGCCGCGCCGAATCCGTCTTGGGCTGGCCGAGCGCCGGCGTCGGGTGCAGGATCTGCCGGTGCAGGTTGCTGAGATCGACCCGGTCGCCGTCGACGATGCCGAGGGTGCCGACGCCGGCCGCCGCGAGGTAGAGGGCCACGGGCGACCCCAAGCCGCCGGCGCCGATGATGAGGACCTTGGAGCGGAGCAGTCTCGTTTGACCCTCGAGGCCCATCTCCTCGAGGATGATCTGCCGGCCGTACCGTTCGAGCTGCCGGTCGGTCAGCAGCGGCGCCTGCCGCTCCGTCACGTTGGTCGCCACCGTGCTATCCCTCCATCACTTCGGGTACATTCGTTTACGATAGGCCCTCCCCGGGGGACTGTCAAGAAACCCGGGGGCCCGTCTCAGGTGCGGACCGCCGTCCGCCCGTTCGCCCTCGCGAAGGGCAAACGCCGGGGCGGCGACGGCGCTTCCCCCGACCAGAGGTCGGGGCAGGCCCGGGCGGAGTCGGGTCGGGACCCGATGCGCGGACCCGCTGCCGGGTCGATTGCGCGTTGCCGGTGCGGTGCTATAATGGCGCGGTGGTGTGGGGCCCCGGCAGGCGGGAGTTGAGGCCCGACAGGCGAGGAGTGCAGGGAATGAGCGCAGACGGCGACCTTTTTGACGTGACGATCATCGGCGGCGGTCCGGCCGGACTCTTTGCCGCGTACTACGCCGGATTCCGCACGCTGCGTACCAAGATCGTCGAGAGCCTCGACGCGCTCGGCGGTCAGGTCACGGCCCTCTATCCCGAGAAGCCGATCTACGACGTGGCGGGATTCCCCCGCATCGTCGGGCGGGAGCTGGTCGACAACCTTGTCGAGCAGGCAGGCCAGTACTCGCCCGCGATCTGCACGGGCGAGACCGTGGAGAAGCTGGAGCGCGCTGCGGACGGCACGCTGCGCCTGACGACGGCGCGGGCGACCCACGCGACCAAGGTCCTGATCATCACCGCCGGCATCGGCGCCTTTCATCCCAAGACGTTCAAGAAGCCCGAGATCGACTCGTTCGACGGGCGGGGGCTCTACTACTTCGTGAAGCGCTTCCAGGATTTCGCGGGCAAACGGGTGCTCATCATCGGCGGCGGCGATTCCGCGGTCGACTGGGCGAACGGCCTCAACGGCGTGGCCCGCTCGGTCACGCTGATCCACCGGCGCGACGGGTTTCGGGCGCATGAAGACTCCGTGCAGAAAATGCTTCACTCCGCCGTCGACGTCAAGGTGTTCTACGAGCTGCGCCGTCTGGAAGGGCAGGACCGGCTCGAGCGGGCGGTCATTTACAACAACAAGACCAACGCCGACGAAACGATCCCGGTCGACGCGGCCATCGCCTCGCTGGGCTTTCTCAGCACGCTCGGCCCGATCCAGGACTGGGGGCTCGAACTTGAGCACGACAGCATCCGCGTCAACACACGGATGGAAACCAACCTGGCCGGCGTCTACGGCGCCGGTGACATCGTGGTGTATCCCGGCAAGGTGAAGCTCATTGCCACGGGCTTCGGCGAGGCCGCGACGGCGGTCAACAACGCCGCGCAGTACATCAATCCGAAGGCGAGCGTCTTCCCGGGACATAGCAGCAGCCAGGACGTCCACAAGCAGAAGACCCCGGCCCCGGTTTCGGCCCCGGCCTAACCGGACAGGGTTGCCCGCCGCTACGTCGCTGCGGCGGCGACCGCCTGCTCGTCCGCGTGATAGCTGCTGCGGACGAGGGGTCCGGATTCGACATGCCGGAAGCCCTGGGTCAGCCCCTCGGCCTTGAGCGACGCGAACTCGTCGGGGTGGTAGTACCGCGCGATCGGGACATAGTCTTTCCCCGGGCTCAGGTACTGGCCGACCGTAAGAATGTCGCACCCGGCCTTCCGCAGGTCGCGCATCGTTGCGACGATCTCGTCCCGCGTCTCGCCGAGCCCGACCATCATCCCGCTCTTGGTCAGCCACCTGGTACCGCGCGCTTTGGCCCGCGCCAGCACCTCGAGCGAGCGCCGGTAGCGTCCGCCGTTCCGCACGGCGGGGAAAAGCCGGGCGACCGTCTCGATGTTGTGGTTGAGGATATCCGGTTCGGCGTCGAGCACGGCGTCGAGCGCGGCGGGGTCGCCTTTGAAATCCGGAATCAGCACTTCCACGGAGCACCGGGACGCCCGGGCGCGCACCAGGCGGATCGTCTGGGCGAACATCCCGGCGCCGCCGTCGCGGAGATCGTCGCGGTCCACCGAGGTGACGACGACGTGCCGAAGGCCCATCGCGGCGACGGCCTCGGCCACGCGCGCCGGCTCGCCGGCGTCGAGCTCGGTCGGCAGGCCGTGCGCAATCGCGCAGTAGGCGCAGTGGCGCGTGCACACGTTGCCGAGGATCAGGAACGTGGCCGTCCGCCGCTCCCAGCAGTCCCCGATGTTGGGGCACCGCGCCTCTTCACAGACCGTGTGCAGCGCCTGCGTCCGCATGACGCCCACGAGGTCCCGGAAATTCGGACCGGTGGGCAGCCTGACCTTGAGCCACTCCGGACGCCGCTCGGCCGCCATCTCAGAACTCCGGGGAATCCCCGACCGGCGAGAACGCTTCGAGCTGCCGCTTGAGGTGGTTGAGGAACTGCATCGCCACCGCCCCGTCGAACGCCCGGTGATCGAAGCCGAGCCCCACGTGCATGATCTCCCGGATGGCGATGCCGTCGCCGACGACGACGGGCCGGCGGATCACGGCGTCCGTGGACAGAATCGCCGCCTGCGGATGGTTGATCACCGGCATGGAGAACACCGATCCGAAGACGCCGGGATTGGTGATGGTGAAAGTCCCGCCGGAGACGTCGTCGAGCGTGAGCTTCCCGGCGCGCGCGCGCACGGAGAGGGCTTCGAGGTCGCGCGCGATGCCGGCGACGCTCTTCTGGTCGGCATCCTTGATCACCGGCACAATGAGCCCTTCCGGGATCGCGACCCCGATCCCCACGTTGATGGCGTGCCGGCACAGCACCCCGTCCGGGGTGAACGTCGAGTTCACGACGGCGATGTCGCGCAGCGCGCGGCTCACGGCTCGAATGACGAACGCGGTCAGCGTGATGTTGATGCCCTCGCGGACACGCCACGCCGTCTTGTGCGCATCCCGGTGCCGCACGATCGCCGTGACGTCCACCTCGACGACGCCATACGCATGCGGGATCTCGCGCTTGCTGCGCGCCATTCGCTCGGCGATGGTCCTGCGCAGCGCGGACAGCGGACGCAGCTCGTCGCCCGGCGCCGTCGTGCGCGCGGCGCCGTCGCCTGCCGCGGGACGCGGCGGCGCCGCCGGCGGGATGCGCGGTGGAGCCCCGGCCGGGGCCGCGGTTCCCGTGGCGCTCCCGCGGGCTTCGAGATGGCGCAACACGTCGTCCCGGGTGATGCGTCCGCCCGCGCCCGTGCCGGGAACCTGCACGAGATCCTCCGGCCCCAGGCCGTGTTCCTCGGCGAGGCGCCGGACGAGCGGCGTAAGCCGAAGCCCTTCCCGGGACTGCGCCGCGCTCCCGGCCGCCCCCGCGGCGGCCGCGGGGGGTAGGCGGGATGGCGCGGGCGCCGCCGGCG
>DASYZR010000096.1 GCA_035945995.1 bacterium | reverse complement strand
CGGGGCGCCGCGGCCGCTCCGTCCCCGGCGGGCGACCGGCCGGTGGCGGTGTCGTAGGATGTCGAGCCGCAAGCTCATGTTCTGGGGCCTCTTGATCGCCGCGGTGCTGACGCTGAGCCAGTTCCTCGCGGCCTGGCGGAGCTGGCGGACCGTCCCGACGTTCGATCACGCGGCGGCGGCCGCGGTCCTCGGCCTGGCGCTGGTGCTGGTCATGGGCTGGCTCGGATTCCTGCTCTACGAAGTGGACCGTGCGGCCGGCCGGGTTCGTCATCAAGTCGGCGTCTACGAGTGGGTGATCGCGATGCGCCGGACGGGACAGGAGGCCGCCTGCAGGCGGCCGGGGGTCCCGCGCCCGACGGGAGGAGCGGGCCGATGACCGACCGGGAAGCGAGATACGGGTCCTGGATCATCGCGCTCGCGCTGGTGAGTCTCGTTGCCGTCGTGACGATCGCCTGGGGCGAGCTCGTGGGACGCCGGCTGCTGGCCGGCGGCGCGATCGGCGTCGTGCTGCTGGCGTATTCCTTCATCCTTTTGTTCTTGAGGAAGGGAGGGTTCACAGGTGTATAGCCGGTTGCTCGCGCGCCTGCTCCAGTGGACGCTGCGGCTCGACGTCGCGATCAACCGCGTCTACCCGGAAGACTTCAATCCGCTGTACTACACCGGCGGGCTGGCCAACCTGTTCCTGACCGTGCTCGTGCTGTCGGGGATCTTTCTGTTCCTGTACTACATCCCGTCGTTCAACGACGCCTACACGTCGGTGCAGTTCATCACCGCGCAGGTCCCGTACGGGCAGGTCATCCGGGGCATCCACCGGTACGCCGCGGACGCGTTCATGATCGCGATCCTGCTGCATTTCTTCCGGAATTGGTTCACCGACCGGTTCCGGTTCTCACGGGACGAGCCGTGGCTGAGCGGCATGATGCTGATTCTGTTCTCGGGCTTTCTTGGGGTGACCGGATACGTGCTCGTGTGGGACCAGCGCGCCGAGCTGCTCGTCGCCATGACCGCGCGGATGCTCGGGGCGGTCCCGGTTGCCGGCGGCTGGCTGCAGTCCATCTTCCAGGGCAGCGCCGGGATCTCGAACCTGCTGCTGCCGCGGATGCTCTACCTGCACGTGGGCGCCGCGGTCGTGCTCTACGTGCTGCTGTGGTGGCACTACGTGCGGATCCGGCACCCGAAGGTGTGGCCGCCGGCCGTCTGGACGCTGTTCTCCCTGGGCCTCATCGTGCTGCTGACCGCGCTCGTGCCGGCGACCAGCCAGGCGCCGGCCCGCGCCACCGTTACGCCGACGACGCTCGCCGTCGACTGGTTGTTCCTGCTGCCGTACGTCGGTCTCAAGGTGCTGCCGCCGCTCGTGCTCGTCGCCCTGGCCGTCGTGATTACGGTCTACGGCCTCTACATCCCGTATCAACTGCCCGAAACGCCCCAGGCGCTCGGCATCCGCGATTCCGGCATCGCGCAGGTCATCGACGCCAACTGCACCGGCTGCGAACTGTGCTACTATGACTGTCCGTACAGCGCGATCGTCATGGTGCCGAGTCCGCATCCGGGGGTGACCAAGGCGGCCCAGGCCCGGAAGCTCTTCGCGATCGTGCTCGAATCGCGGTGCGTCGAGTGCGGCATCTGCATCGGTGCGTGCCCGTTCGAGGCGCTCGAGTTGCCGCGATTCTTGGAACGCGACATCCAGGAGAAGGTGGTGCAGGCATGCCGGAGCTAGCCCGGCGGGAACCCGCCGCCGGAACGGGCCGTCCGCGCATCGTCGGCTTTCTGTGCGATTTCGCGGTCGACGCCTCGGCCCTCGTGGCCCCGGACGGCACGATGCGGGACCTCCCCAACGTCACGCTGATCAACATCCCGTGCTCGGGGTTCATCCGGCCATCGTGGCTGGAGTTCGCCCTCCGCAACGGCGCCGAGGGCACGTTCGTCTGCGGCTGCCCGCTCGGCGACTGCTTCAACCGTTTCGGCAACAACCTGATCGGCGACCGCGTGGCACAGTTGCGGCGCCGGTTCGAGCGGCAGAAAATCCATCCCGATCGGATCGCGGCGATCTATTTCGGCCTGCACGATCAGGCGGGCTTCCTCGCGGCCGTTCGGGCGTTCAGCAACCAGGTCGCGCAACTGCCCGGTCCGGTCGTGCCGGCACCCCGGGCGGCGGCCCCGCGGCCCGCGGCCCGGCAGGGCGCCCCGGAGCCGCCCGGCACCCCGTCTGGCGCGGGGCAGGCCCCGTCTGGCGCCCCGTCTAGCGCCCCGTCTAGCGCGGGGCAGGCGGGGCAGGCGGACCAGGCGCAGGAGGAATCCTGAATGGCAGAGCATCGGCCGGCCGCGGACGCCGCCGGCGCCGCGCGCGCCTCGCAATCCCCATCGCAGAGCGTTATCTACTGGCGCTATCTGATCTTCTGGCTGCTTCTCTTCGGCCTGATCTACTTCGTCTCGCTCTACGGAATTGTCGCCGAAGCCTAACGGCCCGCGTCGGGAGCCGTTCGTGAGGGACGTTCTGGAGGCGCGACCGTGACGCAGGCCGCAGCGCTGGACCGCATCTACGCCCCGGTGCGCGAGGATCTTGAGGCCCTCGAGCGGCTGTTCCGCGCGGAACTGTCCTCGGAGGATGCGTTTATCGGCGAGCTTGTGACGCACGTCCTCACCACGCGGGGGAAGATGCTCCGGCCGGCGCTCGTCTGTCTCTCCGCCAAGGCCACGGGCGGCGGGAGCGCGGCGCGGCTCGGCGTCGCCGCCGCCGTCGAACTGATCCACGTGGCGTCGCTTATCCATGACGACGTGATCGACGCGGCCGATCGCCGCCGCGGGCTGGCTTCCGTGAACGCGGTGTGGGGCAATCAGGTCGCGGTCCTGCTCGGCGACTATCTCTTCAGCAAAGCCTTCCATATATTGGCGCGGCTGCGCGCGGACGACGTGGCCGCCGCGATGGCGGCCGCGACCGTGCGCATGGCCCAGGCCGAAATCAAGCAGATCAAGTACGGCAACACCGCCCACACCGACGAGGCCGTTTACTTCGACATCATCGACGGCAAGACGGCGGCGCTGACGAGCGCCGCGTGCCGGTGCGGGGCGCTGACGGCCGGCGCCCGGGCCGAGTCGGCCGAGGCCCTGGGCGCGTTTGGCCTCGAGTGGGGCATGGCGTTCCAGATTACCGACGATACGCTCGACGTCACCGCGAGCGCCGACCACCTCGGCAAGCCGATCGGCAGTGATATCCAAACCGGCAAAGTGACGCTGCCGGTCATCTACGCGCTGCGCGACGCGCCGGAGCCGGATGGCCGGCGGTTGCGGGAAATTCTCGACGCCGACGGGGCGGCGGGCCTCGGGGCCATCAACGGCGACGTGGGCGGCACCGCGGCCCGGGCGGCCGCCTGCGGCGCTGCTCCCGATGAGGTGCAGGGCATTCTCACGCGGAGCGGCGCGATCGACCGCGCACTCGCCGTCGCGCGCGACCGCGCGACGCGGGCCGCCCAGGCGCTCGCCGGCCTGCCGCCGTCCGCGGCGCGGGACAGTCTCGCCGCCCTCGTGGAGTTCGTCACGGTCCGCACCCGATGACGCGTCGCTGCGCCGGGCGCGCTCGCTCAGGCGCGTCCGCCCGGGGGTGGACCCGAGTCGTGACTTGCGGTCGCGGGAACGGTCGCCCATCCGGCGGCGCTTCGGTTTGTGGTGTATAATCGAGCCGGAGGTGCGTCATGGGGCCCAAGTTTTGGGAACTGATCATCGTGCTGGCGATCGTTATTCTGTTGTTTGGCCCGAGCCGGCTCGCGGGGTTGGGCGGGGCGGTCGGCAAGGCGATGCGAGAGTTCAAGGAAGCGACGAAGCCGGAGGAGCCCAAAGGCCCGTCGGCCGACCGAAGCGGCGAAACCGGCACGAAGGCCTGATCGGCATCGAACCGCGTCCGGCCGGTCCCCGCCGGGGGACGCCCGCCGGGCGCCGCCGAGTGGATATGGGATGGGAGCGGCAGCCCGCCGCTCCCGTTTTGTATGCGCGCCGCACGGCGGGGGTGCGCGGCGAAACTCCGTTATGCGCCCGCCGCCGGAGATGAGGGTGGCGAGGACCGCCAAGCGGACCGCGCGCGACCCGTGGTGGATCTTCATCATCGTCGTCGTCGCCGGGGCGATGCTGGGAAGCGTGGTGGCCGATGCGCTGGGGCAGTTCACGTATCTTGCACCGCTCGGGCACTCCGTCGCCTTCGGCATGGATCCGCCGGTCACGCTCGACCTCCGGGTCGTGACACTGACGCTCGGCTTCGTCGTCCGATTGAACCTCGGCATCGTGCTTGGTATAATCGCAGCGATATTCGTGTTTCGCGCGCTGTAGTCGGCTCGTCGTCCGATACACCGAGGGGTGGGGCGCGTCCCAAGGGGCGCCGGCTCCGCCCCGTTCTTTGTCTATCCGGCCTTCGAAGACGGGGGTGCTGTGACGTCGGCATCCGTGAGGGCGCCGCGAATCAAGGACCTGCCGGCCGAGCTGCGCCCGCGGGAACGGCTGCTCCGCCACGGCCCCGACGCCCTCAGCACGGCGGAACTCGTTGCGGTGCTGCTCCGGACCGGATCACCGGCCCGCAGCGCGCTCGACGTGGCGGCCGATCTGATCGGTCGGTACGGAGGCCTCGCTCGGCTGGCGGCGGCCGGCGTGCGCGAGTTGTGCGGGACCGACGGGGTCGGGCCGGTGAAGGCCCTGCATCTCCTCGCCGCGTTCGAGTTGGGCCGCCGGCTCGGCACGCTGCCCGCCCGGCGGCGTCCGCGCGTGTCCGGGCCGGCCGACGCCGCCTCGGTGGTGATGGACCGGCTGCGCTTCGCGGAGGTGGAGCGTTTCCTCGTCCTGCTGCTCAACACCCGGCACGAAGTCCTCGACGCGGTCGAAGTCACGCGGGGAGGGCTGGCGAGCTCACCGGTCCACCCGCGTGAGGTCTTCAAGATCGCCGTCCGCGAGGGCGCCGCGGCGGTCATTTTGGTGCATAATCACCCGTCGGGAGACCCGACGCCGAGCCGGGCCGATCTTGCGGTCACGGCGCGCTTGTGCCGGGCGGCGGCGGTATTGGGCATTCCGGTATTGGACCACCTGATCGTCGGAGACGGCCGGTGGGTCAGCCTGCGGGAACGGATGCCCCGAGGCTGGGAATGCGGCGGCGCGGACGCTCATGAGCGAGGCCGCGGCGGGCCTCGACGCGAACGGGAGGCCGTCGAAGGGTCGCCGTTCGCCGACGCCTAACTGGGGCACAGGCAGGATAGACGGGCCTCGCGGTCCGACAGGAGGCCGCCGGGAGGCGACCGGGGGCCCCGTGTCCAGACGGGGGAGGAGTGTGAGGGGAGTGCTGAACGGATTGCTGGCCCGATTCACCCGCGACATGGGAGTGGACCTCGGCACGGCCAACACGCTGGTCTACGTGCGGCGCGAGGGGGTCGTGCTGCGGGAGCCGTCGGTGGTGGCCCGGCGCGTCGACGGCGGCGAGGTGCTGGCCGTCGGTGAGGAGGCCAAGCGGATGATCGGCCGCACGCCCGGCGACATCATCGCGACGCGCCCGCTGCGCGACGGCGTGATCGCCGACTTCGACACGACGGCGTCCATGCTGGCCTACTTCATCCGCCGCGGGTTGCGGGGCCGCAGCCTGATGCGGCCCCGGGTGATCGTCGGCATCCCGAGCGGCGTCACCGAGGTGGAGAAGCGCGCCGTGATCGACGCGACGCTGCAGGCGGGCGCGCGCGAAGCCTACCTGATCGAGGAGCCGATGGCCGCGGCCATCGGCGCGGGCCTGCCGGTGTCGGAGCCCGTGGGGAGCATGGTCGTGGACGTCGGCGGCGGCACCACGGAGGTCGCCGTGATCGCGCTCGGCGGCATCGTGACCGCCCGAAGCATCCGCATCGCCGGCGACGAGATGGACGAGGCGATCATCCAATACGCCCGCAAGGCGTACAATCTGCTGATCGGCGAGCGCACCTCGGAAGACATCAAGATCAAGATCGGCTCCGCGTACCCGCAAAAGGACGAGCAGTCGATCGAGGTGCGCGGCCGCGACCTCGTGTCCGGGCTGCCGCGGACGGTACGCATGACCAGCAACGAGATCCGCGAGGCGATGGCGGAGCCGATCGCGGCGATCGTGGAGGCGCTAAAGATGACGCTGGAACGGACGCCGCCGGAACTCGCCGCCGACATCGTCGACCGCGGGATCATCATGGCCGGCGGCGGGTCGCTGTTGCGCGGACTGGACCGGCTGCTCAGCGAGGAGACCGGGATGCCGGTGATGCTGGCCGAGGATCCGCTGAGCGCCGTCGTGCTCGGCACCGGCCGCGCCCTCGAGGAGATCGAGACGCTGAAGAAGGTCTTGATCACGAGCAAGAAGATGTGACGTGTTGCAGTCGCCCACCCTGGTCCGCCGCCGGCTCCTCGTGGCGGCCACGCTCTGCGTGCTCGCGCTGGTGATCCTTACCACGCAACTGCGCGCCCCGGACGGCCGGCGCATCGGATGGATCGGCACCGCCGTCGAGGCGGTGCTGGCGCCGCCGGCCGTGGCGCTGGCGCGCATGAGCGGCACGTTCGTGGATGCGTGGTCGTTCATCACCGAAATCGGCACGCTGCGGACGGAAAATCAGCGCCTGCGGACCGAGGTGGCTCGCCTCCGTGAGGAAAACGCACGGCTGCGCCCGGACGCCCAGGAGAACGCGCACCTCCGGGCGCTCCTCGCATTCAAACAGCAGCTGCCGTACCGCGCGGTCGCCGCGCGGGTCGTCGGCCGCGATCCCAGCCGGTGGTTCAGTACGGTGCTCGTCGACCGCGGCGCGGCCGACGGCGTGCAGCGGGACGATCCCGTGATCACGAGCGACGGCGTCGTGGGCCACGTGGTCGAGACGGCGGGGGGATGGGCGCGCGTGCTGCTCGTCTCCGATCCGCGCAGCGCGGTGAGCGTCGTGCTCGAGCGGTCGCGCGAAGTGGGCGTCGCGCTCGGCCAGGGCCAGACGCCGCTCAAAGTGACGTACCTGTCGCGGGACGCCGACGTCCGGCCCGGGGACGTCATCCTCACCTCGGGACTCGGTCCGATCTATCCCCGCGGGCTGCCGCTCGCGACCGTCACCGGCGTGACCCGCGGGCCGATGTTTCAGGATGCGGTCGCCCGGCCGGCGACGGACCTCGGCCACCTGGAGGACGTCTTGATCGTTCTGCACGGCCCCGCCCGGTGACGCGCTTTGTGGTCTACGGGGTGGCGGCGGCGGCCGGGACCGTGCTGCAGACGGCGTGGCTCGGCTATCTGCCGCTCGGCGGCGGCATCGCCGATCCGCTGCTGCCCATCGTCATGACCGTGGGGCTGCTCCACGGATCCGAGGAAGGGGCCCTCGTCGGGGCGGGCATCGGCCTGCTGCACGACGTGATGTCGGGATCGCCCCTTGGGCTCGGCATGCTGGCCGCCGTCTCCGTCGGGTTTGTCGCGGGACTGGGCGAGCGAAGTCTTTCCGCGGAGAGCCTGTGGCTTCCGGCCGTCGGCGGTGTGGTGCTCACGGTGATAAGCGGGGCGCTCTCGGCCGGGGCCGCGCACCTCGTCGGGCTGCTGCAGGCGCCGCTTCCCGACGTCGCCCGGGCCGTCCTCGGGAGCGCATGCTATAATGGCGTCATCGCCGTGCCCATCTTCCGCGGACTCCGCCGGCTCGATGCGGCGTTGGTCCGTCTGTACGAGCGGTCTCACCCGGTCTGACCATGGAACGGGACGTCTTCGAACGCCGCCTGCTCACGCTGCTCGCCGTCGTCGGCCTGCTGCTCGGGATCCTGGTCATCCGCCTGTGGCAGGTGCAGATCGTCCAAGGCGATTATTTCCTCAGGCTGTCGGAGGAGAACCGCCTGCGGGTGACGCCGCTTGCGGCCCCCCGCGGGTCGCTCGTCGACCGGCACGGCCGCACGCTCGTCGCGAACCGCCCCGCCTTTACCGTGGCGCTGCTGCCGCTCGAGCTCCGCCACCCGGGGCCCGAAGCGGCCGCCCTCGGCAAGGTGCTCGGGATGGACCCCGCCGAGATCCTGTCGCGCCTGGCGGCGGGCCGCGACCGTCCGTTTGACCCCGTGCGGCTTCGGCGCGACGTGCCGAAAGAGATCGTCGCCGGGATCGAAGAGAGCCAGCTCGATCTGCCCGGGGTGCTGGTCGAGGTCGAGCCGGTGCGACAGTACCTTTACAAGACGCTCGGCGCGCACGCGTTCGGGTATGTCGGTGAAATCAACGAGCAGGAACTGCGGCGCCTGCGCGCCGCGGGGTATGAGTCCGGCGACCTGATCGGTAAGGACGGCGTCGAGCGGACGTACGACGCGTACCTTCGGGGCCGCAGCGGAGAGTTTCAGGCCGAGGTCGACGCGCAGGGGCACGTGGTCAGGACGCTCGGGACGGTCCCCGCGGTGCCCGGCGATACGGTCGCGCTCGGCCTCGACCTCGCGCTGCAGCAGGCCGCCGAGGCTGCGCTCGGCGATCGACCCGGCGCCGTCGTGGCGATGGATCCGCGCGACGGGGCGGTCGTGACCTTCGTCAGCCATCCGGCGTTCGACCCCAACGTGTTCTCGGCCGGGATCACGGCGGCGGCGTGGAACGGGTTGATGAAGGATCCGCGGCAGCCCCTGCTGGACCGGGCCGCCCAGGGCACGTATCCGCCCGGCTCGGTCTTCAAGATCGTCACCGCGTCGACCGCGCTCCAGCTCGGCCTGGTCCAGCCCGACAGCCGTTTTTTCTCGCCCGGTTACTACAACCTCGGCGGCTGGACGTTCCATGAATGGAAGGCCCTCGGCAACGTCAACTTCATCGACGCGATCGCGCTGTCGTGCGACGCGTGCTTCTATGAGCTTGCCCGGCGCGCCGGGCCGACCCAGATGGCCGCGTTCGCCCACATGTACGGTCTGGGGCAGTTGACGGACGTCGATCTTCCGGACGATAGCCGGGGCGTCGTGCCCGATCCCGCGTGGAAGCAGCGCGTGTGGAAGCAGCCGTGGTTCGGCGGCGACACGCTCAACATGGGAATCGGCCAGGGATACGTCCTCACGACGCCGCTGCAGGTGGCGCGGATGCTCGCCGCCGTCGCAAACGGCGGGACGTTGGTCACGCCGCATCTCGTGACGGAGATCCGCGGCCCGGACGGCCGGGTGATCGCGCGGATCACCCCGCCGCCGGCCGGTCACCTGCGGCTCAGCCCGGAGACGATGGCGGTGCTGCGGACCGGGCTCGCCGCCGTCGTCACGCGCGGGACCGCCACGAACGTCCAGATCCCCGGGCTCACCATCGCTGGCAAGACGGGCACCGCGGAGGCGGCTCACGGCAAGCCGGTCGCGTGGTTCGCCGCCTACGCGCCGGTCGACGCGCCCCGGCTCGTGGTGGTCGCGATGGTCGAGAACGCGGGGTTCGGTGACGAGTTCGCCGCGCCGATCGTGAAGCGGGTGCTGCAGGCGGCGTTCCCGCCCGCGCAGGGGGAGGCGCCCCGCGCCCCGCGCGGGGCCGCCGCCCAGGGGAGCCCCCACCCGTGAGCGTGGGTCTCGATCGCCGGGTCGTCCGGAACCTGGATCCGATCCTGCTCGGTTCGACCCTGGCGCTCTGCGTGTTCGGCCTCGTCATGGTCTACAGCACGACGCGCTACGGACCGCATCCGCTCGTCTTCGTCCGGAGCCAGATGCTCCACCTGGTCGTCGGCGTGGTGCTGGCCGCGGCGATCCTCCTCGTCGATTACCGCTCGTTCGGCTCCGGCGCCCGCCTGTTGTACGTGGTAAACCTCGCGCTGCTGGCGGCGGTGCTGGTGGCCGGCCGATCCAGTCTCGGCGCCCAACGCTGGATCGGGCTCGGGCCGCTCGGGCAGTTCCAGCCGTCGGAGTTCGCCAAACTGGCCATCGTGATCACGCTCGCCCGGCATCTGTCCGAACGTCCGGGTCCGTACACCTCGGTCCGCGACCTCGTGCCGTTCCTGGCGCATATCGCGCCGCCCATGTTGCTGATCTTCCGGCAGCCGGACCTCGGGACCGCCCTTGTGTACGCGGCGATCTTCGCCGGGATGCTCTATGCCGGGGGCGCGCGGCGGCGGGATTTGGCGCTCCTCGGCGTCGCCGGCGCCGGGGTGACGCCGCTGCTCTGGCACGTGTTCAAGGAATATCAGCGGCGGCGGTTGCTCGCGTTCCTCGATCCGGCGCTCGACCCGCGCGGCTCCGGCTACGGTATCATCCAGTCCAAGATCGCGGTCGGCAGCGGGATGCTGTGGGGCAAGGGGCTCTTCGCCGGGACCCAAAACGTGCTGCAGTTCGTGCCGGAGCACCACACCGACTTCATCTTCTCAGTCGTCGGCGAGGAGCTCGGGTTCATCGGCGCCCTGCTACTGCTCGTGTTGTTCTACGTCTGGCTGGCGCGCGGGCTCCGCGCCGCCGCGGTGGCGCGGGATCGGTTCGGCGCGCTCATGGCCGTCGGGATCGTGTCCATGGTCGCATTCCACGTCTTCGTCAACATCGGGATGACGGTCGGGATCATGCCCATCACCGGCATTCCACTGCCGTTCATCAGTTACGGGGGCAGCGCGCTCATGACGATGATTTGGGCGGCGGCTCTACTGCTCAACATCGCGATGCGGCGGCAGAAGATCCTCTTCTAAGCGGTCGGGGGTGGGCATGGCCAGGGTCATCATCGCCAACGTCGAGCCGTTCGAGGTGCGGGTGGCCGTCCTCGAGGACGGCGCCGTCGTCGGCGTGCTCATCGAGCGGGAGGAGCCCCTCGCCGGCAACGTGTACAAGGGCCGCGTGGCCAGCGTGCTGCCGGGCATGGAGGCCGCGTTCGTCGACGTGGGGCTCGATCGCAACGCGTTCCTGCACCTGTCCGACATTCGGAGCCGCCGGATCGCCCCGTTCGGCGACGCCGAGGAGGTCGAGGACCAGATCGGCCGCGGATCGGTGATCGCCGAGCGGTTGCGCGTGGGTCAGGAGATCCTGGTGCAGGTGACCAAGGAGCCGCGCGGCAGCAAGGGGGCGCGGGCGACGACCTACGTGGCGCTGCCGGGCCACTATCTTGTGCTCACCCCGACGGTGCCCGGCATCGGCGTCAGCCGCAAAATCGACGACGAGCAGGAACGCCGCCGGCTGCGCGCGATTGCCGAACGGCTGCGGCCCGAAGCGATGGGGCTGATCGTGCGCACCGCCGCCGAAGGGATGGCGGAGTCCGAGCTCGCCGACGACGTCCGCTTCCTGCTGCAGCTGTGGGGAAGCGTGGCCGAGCGGGCGCGCGACGCCCGCGCCCCGGCGCTGCTCTATCAGGACCTCGGGCTGATCCGGCGCGTCGTGCGCGACCTGTTCACCGGCGAGGTGGAGCGGTTTCTGGTGGATTCACGCGACGAGTGGCAGCGCGTGCGCGATCTCGTCGGGGCGTTCGCCCCCGAGCTCGCGGACCGGGTGGAGCTCCACGAGGAGCCGGTCCCGATCTTCGAGGCGCACCAGGTCGAACGCGAGATCGAGCGGGCGCTCCACCGGAAAGTGTGGCTCCGCAGCGGCGGGTACGTGGTCTTCGACCGCACCGAGGCGGCGACCGTCATCGACGTGAACACCGGCAAATACGTCGGCAAGACCGACCTCGCGACCACGATCGTGAAGACGAACGTCGAGGCCGCGCGTGAGATCGCCCGCCAGATCCGCCTGCGGGACATCGGCGGCATGATCCTCATCGACTTCATCGACATGGAGTCCGTCCAGCACCGCCGCGCGGTCCTCGACGCGCTCGCGGACGCCGTGCGCGCGGACCGCACGAAGATCCACATCATCGATCTCACCGGGCTCGGGCTCGTCGAGATGACGCGCAAGCGCGTCTACCAGGATCTGGAAGAGCTGATGCGGATTCCGTGTCCGTACTGCGAGGGCCGCGGCCGGGTGCTGTCGCCGCGCAGCGTCGCCGTGCGGGTGCGGCGAGAACTGCGCCGGCTCGCGCAGACGGCGCGCGCCGCGTTCGTGGTCGCCGAGGTGCATCCCGAGGTGGCGGCGTTGCTCGAGCAGGACGCGGCGTGGCGTCAGGCGGTGGAGCAGGGGACCGGCAAGCGCCTGCTCGTGCTCCCGCGGCCCGGCATCCACATCGACCGCGCCAACATCCGGCAGGCCGACACGCCGGAGGGCGCGGCCCGGCAGGCCGCGCAGGCGGACGGGGCCGGCGCCGCCGTGTGGCTGGATCCCGTGCGCGGCGAAGTCCTGGACGTGCCGGACGACGAGCGGGTCGATGCGCGGATGCTGCGTTCGACCGAGCCGCGGCGTCCCGGGATCCTCGGACGGCTGTGGGATTGGCTCCGGGGCCGCCGCGCCACGCCCGCCCCCCAGCCGGCGCGCGCGGAACCGGTGCCGCTGTCGTTGGCGCCGCACGAGGACCGGGTGCGGCCGCGACGCCGGGGGCGCGGGCGGCGGGCCCGGCAGGGCGTGCCTCGCGGGCGCCGCTGAATCAAACCACCCTGGGCGGATCCAGGGCGAATCTCCGACGGCAGATTCAATACAGGCCCGGAATCAGCCGTGACGTCCGTGAACGGTAGGCACGGTACTCGTCGCCAAACTGCGTGCCCAGCAGCTTTTCCTCTGAGCGAATCCGCGCGACGACCGGCACCAGCGTAAGTACGGTCAGAATCAGACCGACGCCCGAGCGAAAAGCCAAGGCCCATCCCAGCGTCGTGACCAGCAGGCCCAGATAACTGGGGTGGCGGACCACACGGTAGATCCCGGTCGTGACCAGGGCATGCTCGGGCTGGATGGCGACTAACCCGCTGAACCGGCGGCCGAGCACGAAGACCGGCCAGAGCCGTAGCGCGCCGCCCGCGGCGAATAAAACGACTCCGAGCCACCGGATGGAATCGCCGTCTACTGTCCGGAACCCGGTGTGGTCCGTCCACGCCGGGAGGTAGGCGTCCAGCAGCCCAATCACTCCCAGGGCCGCGATAACCCAGCGGTTGGAGCGATCCTCGTGCTGGCCCGGGCTCAAATTCCCGTCGGCAAAAAACGCTACACACGCCAGGACCAGCACCGCGATCGCGAGCGCGGTCAGCGCCGGGTGGGAGAAGAACGGCGCAATCCCATCCCAGCCGACCACGGCCAGGGCAAGATACGCTATGGTGGGAAGAATGACGAACGCAACCCGCGCGGCCGGTCTCATACGTAACTCCCCGATGCAGGACGATGCCGCGTTGCCACATTCGCGGCCGGCGTCTCCCGCCAAAGTTATTTCCCCGCTTCCTGCGGAGACGTTTGCGACGGCCGCCGCGATGATCTGCGCTTCCGCGTCTTTCCCGGGCTGGTACGGTCGAACCGCGTTCGTTTGACACTGCCGGAGGGTCCGTGCTACGATCTCGTGGGCATTTGGGCCGGCAAGACGACAGGATGGTGGGACAGGCATGTACGCGGTGATTGACAGGGGCGGCAAGCAGATGCGCGTCGAGGAGGGCCAGGTCCTCGAAGTGGACCGTCTGGCGGAGGATGCGGGGGCCGAGGTCGTGCTGGGGCGCGTACTGATGGTCGTCGATGCCGACCAGGTGCGGTGCGGGACGCCGGTCGTCGACGGCGCGCGGGTCACGGCCCGGGTGCTGTCGCACGGGCGGATGCGGAAGGTGATCGTCGGCAAGTTCCGGCCGAAGAAGCACTATCGCCGCCGGGTCGGGCACCGGCAACCGCTGAGCCGGGTGCGGATCGAGCGGATCGACGTAGCGGGAGGGGCCGACCGTGGCGCATAAGAAGGGCGGCAGCAGCTCCCGGAACGGACGTGACAGCAACGCGCAGCGGCTCGGGATCAAGCGGTTCGCAGGACAGGCGGTACCGGCCGGCAGCGTCCTCGTGCGCCAGCGCGGGACCCGCTACCGTCCCGGGGTCAACGTCGGCCGCGGCCGCGACGACACGCTGTTTGCGCTCGCCGACGGGATCGTCCGCTTCGAGCGGCGCGGCCGCGACGGCCGGCAGGTCTCGGTCTACCCGGCCGGCGCTTAACGGCGAGGGCAAAATTTGGGGCTCCGGGCGCACCCGCGCCCGGAGCCCTCGCATGTTCCCGCTCTATGTTCATTGATCGCGCCCGAATCCACGTGACGGCCGGCTCCGGCGGCAACGGGGTGGTCGCGTTTCGCCGCGAGAAATTCGTGCCAAAGGGGGGGCCCTCCGGCGGCGACGGCGGCCGCGGCGGCAACGTGATTTTGCGCGTGGATCCCGGCCTCAACACGCTCCTGCCGTTTCGGTACCGCCGCCTTTTCCGCGCCTCGCGCGGCGCCCACGGCGAGGGCTCCCGGCGGAGCGGCCGCGCGGGCCGCGACGTGGTGGTCGCCGTGCCGGCCGGTACCCTGGTCCTGGACGAGGCCACCGGGACCGTGGTCGCCGATCTCCTGCGGCCGGGTGATGAAATTACGGTCGCGCGCGGCGGGCGGGGGGGACGCGGCAACGCGCATTTCGCGACGCCGACGCAGCGCGCGCCGCGGAAGGCGGAGCCCGGGGAGCCCGGGGAGGAGCGCATGCTCCGGCTCGAGCTGCGGCTCATCGCCGACGTCGGGGTGGTGGGCCTGCCCAACGCCGGAAAGTCGTCGTTGTTGGCCCGGATCTCCGCGGCGCGTCCGAAGATCGCCGACTATCCGTTTACGACCACCGAGCCGATGCTCGGCGTCGTACCGCTGCCCGACAGGGACGGCATCGTCGTGGCCGACATCCCCGGCCTGATCGAAGGGGCGCACAGCGGCGCCGGACTCGGGCACGAATTTCTCCGGCACATCGAACGCACCCGCGTGCTGGTCCATCTCGTGGACCTGAGCGCGCCCGACCCCGCGGCGGCGGTGGCCACGGTCACCCACGAACTGCGGGAGCATGCGCCGGCGCTCGTCACGCGCCCCGCGCTCCTGGTCGGCAACAAGATCGACCTGCCGGAGGCGCGGGCCCGGGTCGGGGCCTTCCTCGCCGCCCAGACGGCGCAGGGACGCACCGCGTTGGCGATCTCGGCGGCGACGGGCGAAGGCATCCCCGAGTTCATCGCCGCGTTGGTGCGGCTGCTGCGCACGGCGGCGAAGGAGGCGCTCCCGGCGGCCGAGAACACCGCCCCGGGCCGGCATGCGGCGGGAGGTGGCTGTGGGTAGAGTCGGGATCATGGGCGGCACGTTTGATCCCGTGCACTACGGCCACCTGGTGACCGCCGACGAGGCCTGCTGGCGGTTCGGTCTCCGCGCCGTGATTTTTGTGCCGAACCGTCACCCCCCGCACAAAGACCCCCACGACGTGTCCGAGCCCGAGCACCGGTACCTCATGACGTTCCTCGCGACCGCCACGAATCCGCGGTTCGCCGTGTCCCGGATCGAAATCGACCGGCCGGGACCGTCGTATACGATCGACACCATCCACGAGCTCCGCCGGCAGTACCCGGAAGACGATCTGTACTACATCACCGGGGCGGACGCCCTCGAGCAGATCCTCCGCGGCGAATGGCACGAGACCGCGGCGCTCCTCGGACTGTGCCGGTTCATCGCCGCGAACCGGCCGGGGTACCGGCTCGACCCCGAGCAGTGGTCCACGATCGCGGCGCCGTTCCGGGCGCATCTGCACAACGTGCACACGATGGAGATTCCGGCGATGGCGATCAGCAGTACCGACATCCGGTCGCGCGTCCGTGACGGACGGCCGATCCGGTACCTCGTGCCCGAGGGCGTGGAAGGGTACATCGTCAAGCACCGCCTGTACGCGCCGGCCCCGGCGTCCGCGGCGACCCCCGCTCACCCCGCTCGCGAGGCCCCTGGCAAGGGGCAGGCAGGAGGGCAGGCCGGGGCGCCCTCCGGCGGTTCCGCCGGAGGGACGTAGGTGGACTCCCGGCGGAAGGCGTTGCTGGCCGCGGACGTGGCGGAAGCGAAGCTCGCGGCCGACGTCGTCGTCATGGACCTTCAGGAGCAGACGCCCATCACGGACTTTTTCGTGATCGCGAGCGGCACCACGCGCGTCCAGATTCGCGCGATCACGGAGGCGGTGGAACACGCGTTGGAGGAAGCCGGGGCCGCGCGGCCGAGGGCGGAAGGGCGGGACGACGGCCGCTGGGTGCTGCTCGATTTCGGCGACGTGGTCGTGCACATCATGAACCCGCGCGAGCGCGAATACTACAATCTGGAGCGCCTGTGGGGCGACACGCCGATCCTCGAACGTTAGCGGGCGCGCCATAGCGTGCTGCTGACGCTGCGTCCCGCCGAAAGCGGGGACGCGGAGGCGTTGTTGCGGCTGTATGAGGGCGTCTACCGCGGGGGGTACTCCGCGTGCTTCGGCCGGTACGGCGCCATCGGGCCGAAGGACGTCTGGTGGATCCAGTCGGAACGAGAGGTGCTCATTCTCGAATTGAATCGCGCGCCGGCCGGGCTGCTGGTGCTGGGCCGGGACAAGAACCGGCTGCTGGCCGAGGAAGTGCTGCTGCTGCCCGATGCCCTGCGCCAGGCCCCCGGCCCGCAGGCGCTGCGCACCGTCGTGGAGCGCGTGCACCTGGAACTCACCAGGAAATTTCAGGAGGCGCGGCAGGACCGCCTCCGATTCCGCACGATGGAGCGCAACCCGCTCGGCATGGTGCTGCTGACGAGCGGCGGGTTCACCGTCGCCGACGCCCTCGTCGTCTCGAGCCTCGATCTCCCCGCGGCCGTCGCGGGGGCGGACACCGCGCCGGATGTCGGCGTCGTGCCGGAAGGCTACGTGGTGCGCCGGGCGTTCGCCGGCCAGGACGAAGACGCGGTCGCGCGGCTCGACGAGGAATGCCTCGGCGGGCGCGCGCAGCCCCACGATCTCGCCCACCATCTGGCCGGTCGCGACGTCCGCACGTTTCTGGCGACCCGCGACGGCTATCCGATCGGGTTCGTCATGGCCGCCGCGCGGGACGGCGTTGGGGAATGGCGGCTCGGCGTGCGCCAGCCGCACCGGCGGCGGGGGCTCGGCGGCGTGCTCGCGCACACGGCGCTCGCCGCGCTCAGTGCCCGGGGCGCGCACCTGGTGGTCGCCACGCACTGGGCCGGGGACAGCGCGGCGGAAGCGTTCGGATCGTCCCTCGGATTCGCGACGGAGCGCGTCTATCTCTACGCCGAACGGCCGTTGTGACCCGGGCGGGCGCGGCGGGCGGTATCGGCGCAATCACCGCCCGGCCGCGTAGACCTCGTCCGTATGGTCCGGTATAATACGTCCGGTTCGTTCGGTTCCCGCACGATGCGCGTGGGGCTGTAGCTCAGCGGGAGAGCGCCTCTTTGGCGTAGAGGAGGTCGAGGGTTCAATTCCCTCCAGCTCCACCAGTACTCTTCCTCGACGCGCCGAAGTATAGTCGCTCGCTTCAATAGAGGAGAAGCGCGTTTTCAGGGTAGCCCATGGCCCGCCGCGCATTCGCGCGCGGCTTATTAGATTAGCGCAACGATTCGAACGCCGCCCGGATCTCGGCCGTGAACAGCTCCGGCTGTTCCACGCCGCGAAGTGACCACCTTTGTCGACTTCGTGGAAATAGATGAGCTTGTGATACGCACGCTTGGCCCAGCTGCGTGGAGCACGGTAGAGCTCGTCGGGGAAGACCGTCACGGCAGCAGGGATGGAGATGTCCACCGCGTTGAAAAGTTGTTGGCGTTTACTTTCCCAGTAGAGCCGCGCGGAAGACGTGTCGTCGAGCATCTCGTCGCGCGTGAGTTCCCGCTCGGGGTGACCGCCAGTATACGTCCACGCGGCGAACTTGTCGTAGAATCAGGCCGCGAGGCCGGCGGGCGAATCCGCCAGGCTGTAGCCCAGGGTTTGCGGGCGGGTCCCCATGATGGCGGCATAGCCAGAGCCCTGCGCGTACCAGCAATTAATTCGATCGAACGCAGCCTTTTCCGCGGCGGACAACCCGGACGGCGCCGGATCGCTATTGGTGAGGGCCTTCGCAATATCCGGTGGCACGGTCGCGGGCGTGTTGACGTGGATCCCAGCAGTCCCGCCGGCGCCTGACGCGCCATCACGTCTGAGACGACCGAACCCTATTGGCCGCCTTGCGACACATAGCGCGTGTATCCCAGGCGCCCCATCCGCTCGGCCCAGGCGCGCGCGATGTGGTCGGGACCCCAGCCAGTGCTTGCCCGAGAAGGCATAGCCGGGCATCGAGGGCGGCACGAGATCGAAGGCGTCCTCTGCGCGTCCGCCATAGGCCGTGGGATCCGTGAGCGGACCAATGACCTTCAGGAGTTCGAAGATCGAGCCGGGCCAGCCATGGGTCATGATCAGCGGCAGGGCATTCGGATGACGAGAGGGGACGTGCACGTACTGAATGTCGAGCCCGTCGATATTGGTCACGAACTGCGGCAAGGCATTCAGCTTCGCTTCCGCCTTCCGCCAGTCGTAGTCCGTCCCCCAGTAGCGTACGAGCCCCTGGATCGTCGCCAGCTGCACGCCCTGGGATTGATCAGTGACCGTCTCGGTCGGGCCACCGTGTCGCCGCCACGCGTCGGCGGAGGTCGACGAGCGCCGCTTCCGGAACGTTGATGCGGAAGGAGCGGACTGCGTTGGCTTCGGCCGGATACTGCACTTTTTCGACTTGGGTCATTGTGTATTCTCCTTTGCATTCATTGCGGACCAACTTTGTTCTCTTGACCAGCATGACTCCCGTCAATGCTGGTTGGGGTGCCTCAGCCTCGGAACCTATATCGTAATCGGCGATGGTCTTTATGAAGTGATCGATCCTTCCGTGCGCGACCTCATTGCGCCGCTGAACAAATCGAAGCTCCTTGCCACCGAGGTGCTCCCCGACAGGCATTAGCGCGTGAACCGGTAAACCCTTTTTTCGCGCTGCCAGAAGTGACTTCTTACTCAGCGTTTGCCACTTAATGATGCCGGTCGGTGTCATTTGTTTCGTCCGGGTAATGTGCATTGTGGCGATAACGCCCAACGGTGGATAGTCGGCGCGAAACCGCGGGGTAATTTTCGCGTGGCGGATCTCGAGAATTGACGCCATGGGTTCGGCGAAGATAAAGGGAAACGGCTCGCGATATTTCAGATGCTGGACAATGTTACTGCCCAAGCTGCGGCCTCGTGCGGCTGATAGAGGCGGCAACGTAGTCCTGGACGACGCGGCGCATGGAGAAGCCTTGCGCTCGAGGCCCGAGCTTCCTGCCGAACAAACAGGCGTAGTATGAGTGTCCGGTAGGATATATGCATGACGACTTCCGGGAGGCAACCGAGATGGCAAAGCGGTGCATTCGGCAGTTTGACACGTCAGCGCTGAACATGAACACAAAGCGGATCGGTTCCAGAGCCATCGGGGCGAGAGGCGACATGGTGTTCTTTCAGGGCCAGATGGGCTTCGATCTCGACGGTAAGTTCGTGGGACACGGTGATCCTGGCGCGCAGGCGGAGCAGGCCTGCAAGAATATCAAGTCACTTATCGAGGAAGCTGGGCGACACGATCGAAGACATCTGCAAGCTCACGATCTACGTCACCGACGCCTCTTACAGACCGGCCGTCTACGCCGTCGTCGATAGGTACTTCGTCAATGCGCACCATTGCAGCACCGGAGTGGTCGTCAAAGGCCTGGCGACCTCCGACCTGCTCGTAGAGATCGATGCCTTTGGCGTGATTGACGAACGGAACAGGTAGGGCGCATCGCTGCGAAGCCGCGATCGCTCAAATGGTCAGCTTGCCTCCCTCAAGGACCACGCGAGAATCGATCCGCAGCGTGGGATTGTAGAGCACCATATCCATATGCAACGTACACGCAACTGTACCGCCATATGAAATATTGTCGCCCAAGGCCACGTGCACCGTTCCCAAGGCCTTCTTTTCCTCCTCGAACCGGCCGTTGAACTCGGCCCCATCGTTTAGCCCCACGCCGATTTCGGCGACGTTGTCGGCATTCCGATGGGTCGCTAGGAGCCTCCGGATGCGTTCGGCGACGTTCCCCGTTCCGTCAATCGACCGGACGCGGCCTTCCTCGACGTGGAAGACCAGGGGCCGCTGAGGTATTCCGAACCGAAAAAGCGGACCGTCGATCACGATCACGCCCTGGGCAGTGCCCTCGGTCGGCATTTGCGATTGTTCGCCGTCGGGGAAAGCCGCGGCCTCGCCCGCCTGCGTTGCGAATCCGAGATTTGGCTCCAGTTTCTCTCCCTCGATTCTCGCATGAAACTCCGTGCCCGCCGGCGACGTCAGACGCAGCTCCTTACCGCGCGCCCAGATCTCGCCAAGGCGATTCCCGCGGTCCCTGATCCCATCGTAATCCGCCGATGCCGCACCGCCCGTCCAGTCTTCGTAATCCCGTAGAACCATCGACATACTGCGCAAACGTCCGGCATTCTTGAGTTGAGCGATACGCTTCGCGTAGGCGCCAGCGGGAGAAGCGGTCGTGATGCCGATGACCACGTCGGCGGCTTCCAACCCCTGATCGACGAATTTCGTCAGATCGTGATTACGGATCCCGGCCCGATTCGGAATGAAGGCCAGTGAGTATTCGGCACCGACGTCCTTCAGCGTGCCTACGATCGCGTACACCATCGCGGTGTCGGTATCGGAGTCGGCAATGACCACAACTTCCTCGCCGGGCTTCACCGCAAGCAGCTTGCAGACCACCTTCCGAGCCGCGGGCAACATTTCTGCCACTCTCATAGGGGTGATTCCTCCTCCTTGACGACTGAGCGGACGGGATAGCGTTCACCTTCCTCTGCTCTTTGGATCCAAGACGTCTCGAAGGCCGTCGCCAACCATGTTAAAAGCCAAGACAGAAACCATGATCGCCAAGCCCGGCGAAATTGCCAACCACGGTGTCAAGCCTATTTGGTCGACGCCGGCCTTGATCATGGTGCCCCAACTCGGCGTAGGAGGTTGAATGCCCAGCCCGAGGAAACTCAGGCTCGCTTCGGTACGAATCGCCGTGCTCACCCACAGCGTGCCCATGACGGTGATGGGACCGATGATGTTCGGCAAGATGTGGCGGGTCAGGGTGCGCGTCTGCGTCGCCCCTGAGCTATTGCACCATTCTACATAAGCCATCTCGCGGACGGCGAGGGTGGCGCCGCGCGCGAGTCGTGCGAATTGGGGCACGAGGGATAGGGCCACGGCAACGATCGTATTCTCAAGGCCGGCACCCAGCGTGGCTACCACGAGAAGGCCCAGCAGCAGCGACGGAAACACCGGGAAGGTCGAAAACGACGCGAACAGGCGTCTCCCCGGAATGGGGAAGCCATGCGCATCTTGGCCCGGGGCACTGTTCGATCACAATCAGCGGCGAGCATGCCGGCCGGTGCTCGTTCAAGATTGCTGATACCTAAAGTACGCCAGGCTCAGAAGCAGCGTGAAGAGAAGCATCATCACTGAGAGGGCCGACGCCGTGCCAAACCGGAAGCTCTCGAAGGCCAGTCGATAGTCGTACGTCGACAGCACCTGCGTTTGGTTCATGGGCCCGCCGCCCGTTGTGAGGAAGACCAAATCGAACAAACGAAAGTTCCAGATCGCATCGAGCAAGGCCACACTTGCGATGACCGGCTTGAGGCTGGGCAAGGTAATATATCGAAACTGCCCCCACAGGTTCGCCCCATCGACGGCCCCGGCTTCGTGCAGCTCCGGAGGGATATTCTGAAGGCCGGCGAGCAAAAGCAGCATCACAAGCGGGTATCCCCGCCATAGGTTGATGACGACCAAGGCGGGCATCGCGAGCGCCGGCTCCCCCAGCCAGTCGACCGGTCTCGCCGCCGGCGTCACTCGCATCAACGCGAGTGTACCGTTGAGGACGCCGAACGGGCTCAGGATCAGCCGCCAATTAATGGCGACGACCGCCGCCGTGAACATCCACGGCACGATCAGGATGCCGCGAAAGACCGATCGAATCGACGGGCGCAGCCGTTGGTGGAGAAGGAGGGCCAGGGCCAATCCGAGAGCCAGATGGAGCAGGACCGAGCTGGCCGTGAACATCAGCGTGTTGCCGAACGACGACC
Organism: bacterium; assembly: GCA_035945995.1. Taxonomy (NCBI): domain Bacteria; species bacterium. The sequence goes on along the minus strand of DASYZR010000096.1, from coordinate 32,603 downwards.
AAAAGACCGGATCGCTTTTGAGTGCGACGAAATTCTGAGACCCCACAAACCGCGTGCTCGAGGCGACCAAAGAGTTGTCAAGCATGCTCAGTTGTACGAGCCTGGCAATTGGATAAACGAACAGAACGCATAGCACTACGACTGCCGGTGCCACAAGGATGTAGGGCACCACGTTGGCTCGCGTTCGCGCGCCGACCAGGCGTGTCCGCCACTGCGGTCGGCCCGCCGCCTCCCCGGTTATAACAGGGATCGGCCTCAGCGCCGGCTACCGGTATCGGGCGAGAATCTCATCCCACGCTTTGGCGGCGTCATCCATCGCTTGCTGCGTGGACATTCGACCCTGCAGCGCCGCCTGCACGTGCTCGACGAAAACCCGCCAGAGGTCAGTATTCTGCGGCGTGGTGGCATCCTCGGCCATGACGCGAGGGTCCTTCAGAATCGTCGCGGCAACTTTCAACAATGGGTCGGTTCGTATTGACGGAACGGCCGCGGCCGTATTTCCCGGTAACTGGCCCGCCATTTCGGCCATGAGCGCATTTCCCCTTGGGCTGGTGAGCCATTGCATGAACGTCCACACGGCTTCCTTGTGTCTGGTCTGAGCGGACATCGCAAGATTCCATCCGGTCAATCGAGTTCCACTGGTGGTCCCCCTCGGCAGCGGCGCGACCGAGAAATCCAGTTGCGGGTTGCGGGTCCTCAGCAGTTTGATGTGAGCCACATTGCTGACCATGAACGCGTTGCGTCCGGACGCAAAGGCCTCTACCTTATCGCTCTCGACGTTCGTCAGCGTCCCGGGAGCGTAGACCTTGTCCTTGTTCACCAAATCCATATAGAATTGCACCGCGCGCACTGCAGCCGGGCTGTTGATGTTCGCGCGGCCGTTCTTGATCGTCGTGGTGCCCTGCTGGTATATGAGCGGGAAGATCTCGATCGCACCGCCGTTGTACGGACTCTTGTCCGCCATGCCCGACGTAAAGGCATACTGGTTCTTCTCGGGCTTTGTCGTCTTAATCGCCATCTCGCGAAGCTCTGCCCACGTCTGAGGCGGGTTCGTGTAGCCGGCATCTCTCAGGATCGTCCTGTTGTAGAAGAGGAGGAACGGGATGGACGTGAGCGGCAACAAATACGTCTTGCCTTTCCAGGGCGTTGTCGGGGCTTTGACGAGCTCATGCACCCACGCCTGATCCGACCGCTGCAGGTACGGGTTCAGCGGTTCCAAGATGCGCGCCTCGGCGAATTCCACCGTCCAGGGCATGTTCATGTTGAGGACGTCGGGAAGATCCTTCGCGGCGTTTAACACCACGATCTTGTCGTGCACCTGACCAAACGGCATCGAGATTCGCTCGACCGTGATGTCCGGATGTTCCCGGCCGAAGGCGTCGAGGATGGCTTTCATCGACGCTTCGCCGATTTCCGGCGTAATCCACTCCAGCCATTGGATCTTCACGGCCTGCGTCGGAGCCGCCGAGGCCGCCGGCCAGCCCAGCACGCCCACAAGCAGGGCCAGACCAAACGCGATCCCCGCGCTCCACCAGCCCACGTTCCGCCCGCCAATTCGATGCGACATTTCCCACCTCCGTTTGGTCAGCCTTTGACGGCTCCCGCCGCGAGGCCGGCGATCAGGTAGCGCTGCACGAACACGAACACCGCGAACAGCGGGAGACTTGCGAGAAGTGACAGCGCCATCATCACGTTCCATTCGTAGGCGTGCTCGCCCATGAGCAGGGCGATCCCTACCGGAACGGTACGCATGGACGTGGTTTGGGTGAGGGTGACCGCGAATAAGAATTCGTTCCAGGCCAAGAGAAACGCGAACGCACCGGTGGCCACCACGCCGGGGACCGTCAGCGGGGCAAGGATTCGCCGCAACGCCCCAAGGCGCGTACACCCGTCGACCATCGCCGCCTCTTCCAGGTCCCGAGGAATGGTATCGAAGTAACTCGTCATCATCAGCGTCGCGAACGGCAGGGCGAACGACGTATACGTCGCAATGAGCGCCGTGTACGAATCGTACAATCCAAGCGCCGCAATGACGACGAAGTACGGAACCACCAGGGCAATCGGCGGGATCATCTGTGTGCCGATGATGAAGACGCGAAGTGCCGACGCCCCGGGGAACCGAAAACGGGAAAAACCGTACCCGGCCATCATCGCGAGGGCCAGCGATGCCACGGTGGTGGTCCCAGCCACCACGTAGCTGTTGAAAAAGAACCGAAGGGTCGCCGGGGAACCCAAGACCCGACGGTATGCCTCAAGGGTGAGCACAGCGGGCACCCATCTCGGGGGCACCGTGAAGATCATTCCGTTCGGTCGAATGGAGACGGTGAACATCCACGCGACGGGCAGCATCACCAGGAGCGACGCTACCGCGAGGGCCGAGTACACGGCAGCTGGCTGCCAGCCGGGGCTACGCACCCAGGGCTCCGCACGAACTTTTCATACCGGATGGCGCGTGGCTCACCCGGGTCTCCACGCCGTTAACAACCGGCCTGCCGGACACGCGCGGCCGCCCGTTGCAACGCGGAAACCGGATCCGCGATCTGTGATTCGTGCTCTTCCTCGAGCACAATCCAGTCTTCATACCTCCGCTGCGTCAGCACGTCGCACACCGACCGAATGTCCAAGATACCTTCGCCGAGAGGCGGAAAGGATCCGTCGGCGCTGGCATCCTTGAGGTGAATGTGGTTGATTCTCGAGAGATGTCGACGGATCGTCTCGGCGGGATTGTGGCCGCACCGCAGGAGATGCCCGGTGTCGGCGCAAACGAAGACGCGCGAGGAGTCGGTTCGGTCCAAGAACGCATCCCATTCGTCAGGCGTCCATACAACCGCGTCGGGGTGCGAGTGTAGGTGAACGTTGATCGTCAGCCCCACGGCGTCTGCTCGCCGCGCGATCTCGTTATACATCCTGCATGCGTGGGCCACCTTTGCGCACCGGTCCCGCTCGGGGTGGGGACTGGAAAGCCCCTTCAGACCGAGCCGACGCGCCCCCGCTTCCAGCGTGAACACCAACGCGCGTTCCAGACCGGTGAGTTCCGCTTCGGCGTCCCTTGGATCCGTAAAGCCGGTCGCCATGGTGTAGCGTACGCACGCCAGCGAGAGCCCGCGCGTTTCAACGGCCGTTCTCAGGTCGCGCGGTCGGCCGCCAAACCGCGCGGCGACGGCCATCGTGAGCTCGATACCGTCGAGCCGAGCGCGTTTCGCGGTGTCAAGAATGTCCTCGACCGTTCCCGTCCACCGGCCGCCTTGCATCTCCCACAGCCAGGTTTGACATGCCAGCGGCCGTCGGGATGCCCTGTCGGCCTTGTCTAACGCATCGCTCGCCGGGCCGGTCACCTTTCCGGGGCCTGATTGAGATGTATTGGGCCGTCTGCGGCATCGATGATGGCTTGGCACAGCTCGAGAGCGCGCCACCCATCGTCCAGGGACGGCGAGGGCGGTTCTTCGCCGGTCACGGCTTTCGCGAACGCCTCCAGCTCCTCCAAGTACCCCGGCCGGCTGATCCCTCGATAGTTCGCCCCGTGCTCCCAGATACGCGAGCTCTGCGCCCGCGGATAACCGCCGCTCAAATCGTCGGTGAGTGGAAAGATGCGAAGCGACGTCAGGTTGCGAACCGTGACCGCTGTACCGGCGTCCCCCAAGACCGTGAGGATCGGGCTCATGACCGTGGCGTGTGACGCGAGCAGTAGAGTACCTGTCGCGCCGCCGGTAAACGTCAGCAGCGCCGACAAAAACACCCCGTGTTCTCGTTGAGCCGAAGATGAGACGGCGGACGCGACCCTCTGAACGGGACCCATCAGAAACCGCAAGCAGTCCGCCACATGGCTGCCCTGATCCAGCATAAACCGCCACAGCGCTGATCCTCCGCCGGCGCCGCCCGGCCCGGTCGCATGAGATCCTGGGGCGATGTGCGCGCCCTGGAAGAGCACGGCGTGGCCGAACTCCGGCGCCTCAATCACGCGTTTCTGCGTCCGTACCGCCGGTGCATGGCGCCACATCGTACCGGTCATGCCGATCGTGCCCTTGGCTCGGATTACGTCGGCGACCTGCCGCGCCTGCGCGACCGTGGGTGCAACGGGCTTTTCCACAAAGAGATGCACGCCCGACGCGGCGCATGCCAGCCCTGCTTCATAGTGCATCGGGGCCGGGCCTACAACGATGACGGCATCCAGCTCTTCCGCGGCCAGCATGCGACTGAAATCGGAATAGCACCGCTTGGCTCCAAACCGCAACCCGAGAGCCGCGCGGTCCGGGTTGAGGTCACAGGAGGCAATGTAGTCGAATGCCGGGATGAGCGGGATACATGGCTGCAGGCTTGTGATCGAGTGGTCTCCGCAACCGATGATTCCTAGACGCACCCGTCGCAGGGTTGACATGCGGCGCCTCCTGGCTCAGGAGCGCGCTGAATCCACGCCCCGTCGTGACATCTCTCAGGTTATGCATTGGTCCGAGCGCCCCTTCAGGAATTCGTGCGCGAAAGTCGAGGCAGGTACACGCGGGCACATGTTTGTGAGGGCTTCGCCGTGGTCAGAAAGCGGGACAGGACCATCAATGCCTCCGAAGGGGCTCATGCCAATGTCACGGCCGGATCGATTCAGGATCGTGCGAGCGCTGCTCTCAGTGCCGTTCTTCATTGCGTTTCCAAGCATGGCCGCGCCCGGGTCTCCGGGATCTCCGGCTTCCGACCAATCGTCGTAACCGCTATCGGCGCAGCCGAAAGCTTCAGCTGGATCCAGTCAAGCCGGAGGCACGGCCGATGAGTTGTCCACCGGCTTTCAGTTAGAGCCGCGCCGAGAAGAGGCCTCCATGCGGCGGCGCCACTGACGTTCGGCATCCTTCCACCTCCCGGAACATCATGCTCTCGCGAGCGATACGAGCAGGGTGGTCTGGAAGTGGAGCTTCAGCGCGCGGCCCGCCGCCTCGACATGGCGGCGCATGGCCGTCTCCGCGGCTTCTGGGTCGTTGGCGGCGACGGCATCGGCAATGGCGGCGTGCTCGCGAACCGACGTGGCCAGGGTCCGCGCTCTCGTCGACGTGTCAATGAGCAGCCGGATCTGTCCATCGAATGCCTCCGCTGCCCTGATGAGCCGGCCGTTGCCGGAGGCCTTTCGGATGCACTGGTGGAATGCGAGGTCCAGATCCCCGTATCGCTCGAAGTCCCTCGATGACACGCAGGCCCTTTGGCCGGCGATCAGGATCTTGAGCCGCCGCGGCAACTGCTTATCGGCTCGGGAGGCCGCGAGGCGGGCGGCCAGCGCCTCGACGACCTCGCGAAGCGCATAGATCTCTTCGATATCGTGCGGCGACATGCGGGGAATGAAGTAGCCGCGATGCGGAATCGCGACGACCAATCCCTCGCGTTCGAGGGCGGACAGCGCTCCTTTGATCGGGGTGGGCGACAACCCCAACTCCTCCGCGAGGGCTCGCACGAGAAGTTTGGCCCCCGGCTGAAGGCGCCGGGCAATGATCGCCGACCGTAGCGCGCGATAGGCCTCCTGCTGTAAGGTCGTCCGCGTTCCCGGCAGGCGAACCTGGATGCCCGCGTCGCGAGTGCGAGAGGATAAGCGGGGCATGATTTTGAATCCAAAATACAATATGTGCGACTTCCGTCCCTGCCGCATTCCGCGCGAAGGCGGCGCATGACGCGTTCGCCGCGAACACCCGGTAAGGCACACGGGCTGGTCCGCATCTCCGATGGGTTCGGTCGTTACTCGATGCTTGCCGTGGATCAGCGTCCGCCGCTCCTCAAGCTCGTGTCGGAGGCCTTGGGCACACCTGAAAACGTGGTGGGCGCCGAGGTCGGGCTGCTTAAGGGACTCATCGCCGACGCCCTTGCCGGGGCGGTGACCGGTCTTCTCATTGACCCGTTCTTGGGGTACCCTCGCGTGCTCTCACTGCTCCCGCGGGCGACCGGCCTGCTGCTCACGCTCGAAGACCACCGCTTTGAGACGACGGCCGATGGCTATCGGCGCAGCGGGTTGATTCGCGGCTGGGACGTCGATGCCGCTGTTCGGGCCGGTGCCGATGCGCTAAAATTGCTCGTCTGGTACCGTCCAGACGCTCCGGCAGACGTGCGGACGGCGCAGGAGGCCCTCGTGCGTCTGGTCGGCGATGCGTGCGCCAGGGTCGACCGGCCGTTCGTGCTCGAATTGCTGCTGTATCCGCTGGCCGGCGAGCCCCCGGACGTCTATGCGCACCGGTTCCCCGATTTGTCGAGGGACCTCGTCGAGGCGTTTGCGGCGCGTTCGTTTCTGGTTGATCTCTACAAACTCGCGCTGCCCGGACGCCCCGACGGCGTGAGGGAGTGGGGTGGCACGCTCTACGGTCTACCGGACCTCGGCGATGCCATGGCGCGGACGACCAGGCTCCTTCCCGCGCCTTGGGTGTTGCTCAGCGGCGGCATGCCCTCGGATCATTTCATTGAGTCGCTCCGGTTGGCCGCCGCGGCCGGCGCGCGAGGGTACCTTGCGGGCCGCGCGATCTGGTGGCGCGCCGTGGAAGCCTACCCCGATATCGACGCGGTGCGACGACGTTTGAACGACGACGCGTCACGCGTGCTCCAGTCGCTCAACCGCATTGTGCAGGCCCTCCCGCCCGGGCCTCCTGCGAGCGACTGGCGCGTCGGCACCCGGGGTCCGGCCCCGCAGGAGGAGTGGGTGCGATAACAGGCCCGAGGACACTCCCACAGCGAAGGGGGGAGCAGATGATGAGACGGACCGGGATCATGATGCTCACGGCGATCGCCGCGGTGATCACGCTGGCAACGACGGCCGCAACCAGCGCGCCGTCGTTCGACTGGAAGAAGTACTCCGGCACGACGTTGAACTTCCTCGCCGACGACAATCCGGTCGGCGTCCTGCTGAAGAAACACGCGCCGGAATTCACCGCGCAGACCGGGATCCGGGTCAACGTCCTGCTGTTCAGCGAGCAGCAGTTCCGCCAGCGCCTCACGACGATCCTGCAGGCCAAGAGCGACCAGGTGGACGTGTTCATGTCCCTGGTCTCGCTCGAGGGCTTGCTCTATCGCCGGGCGGGATGGTACGCGGACCTCAACCCGCTCGTCCATGATGCGTCGCAGACGGCGCCGGATTACGACTTTTCGGACTTCGGCGCCGGGGTGGCCAGATCGTCCGTCGTGAACGGTCAGTTGACGGGAATTCCGGTCAACATCGAAGGGCCGGTGCTCTACTACCGGAAGGATGTGCTGGCGAAGTGCGGGCTCACGGCGCCCAAGACCCTGTCGCATATCGAAACGGTGGCCGCGGCCCTCAAGAAGTGCGTGCCCAACATGGTGCCGTTCGCCAGCCGGGGGCTCGCGCCCGCGCTGCCCTACACGTTCAGTAACTTCCTGCACAACTTCGGCGGCGTCTATCTCACGGGCGCCGGACGCTCGGCACTCTCCACTCCTCCGACACTCAAGGCGATCACGTACTACGTGACGCTCTTGAAGGAGTACGGACCACCCGGCGTGGTCAACTACTCGTTCCCCCAATTGACGGCGCTGTACGGAAACGGGCAGGCGGTCATGTCGTTTGAGTCGAGCAACGAGTTCGGCAAGGTAGTCGCCGCCCCCGAGCGGGCTCAGGACACGGGCGTCACGGTGCTCCCGCCGGGACCGGCGGGAAGCTTCCCGACGGTGATCGGCTGGGAGCTCTCCGTCTCGACGTTCTCGGCCCACAAAGACGCGGCCTGGTATTTCCTCCAGTGGGCGACGGGCAGGCAGATGGAGGTGACGCTCGGTCTCGAGGGATTGGCGCCGCCCCGGACCTCACCGTGGACAGCGCCGGTCTTCGCCAAGTGGCTCGGGGCCCTGCCGGTCAGGCGAGAGTGGGCCGAGGCGCTCGCGACCCTCTCGAGGACCGGAACGGGGCAGGTCGGACCGAACATGCTGCTGCAGCCGCAGGCCCGGCAGATTATCGGCAACGCGGTGGACAGCGTGATTCTTGGTCAAGCCACGCCCCAAGCCGCCGCGTCGAGCGCCGATCAGCAGATCGACAAGTTGATCCAGCAATCAGAAGCCAAATGAAAGGGACCGACGCCGTCCACGCGTGAGACCGGGCCGGCGGATCCGGACGCCCGGGCATCAACGTCCCAACGTCTCGACGTTCGTCCTGTGCAGATGACGGCGACAGGTCGGACGCGGCGATGGGGCGTCTCGCCCGCCGTGTGGCTACTGGGTCCGGCGCTCGCGTTCGTGGTGCTCCTGACCGGCTTTCCGTTCCTGTACGCGATCTACTTGAGCCTCAACCGGTTTCTGTTCGGAAACTCGCCGCGCTTCATCGGCCTCGGCAACTACGCCGAGATGCTGCGCGATCCTCTGTTCTGGACGGGCCTCCGGGTTACGTTCGTGCTGTACCTGGCGTCGCTGGCGGCCCAGCTCGCGCTCGGGCTGTACGTCGGTATGCTTCTCAACCGGCCAATTCGCGCCGCGCGGCTCCTGCGCACGCTTCTCCTCTCGCCGTTTGCCATGCCCTCAGTCGCCGTCGGAATGATGTGGCTCATCCTGCTGGATCCGTCATTCGGCTCCGTGAACTACCTGCTGCAACTCGCCGGCCTGCCGAAGAGCCTGTTTCTGGCATCGCCGTCGCTTGCCGTTCCGACCCTGGCCGCGATCGACACGTGGCAGTGGACCCCATTTGTCGCGCTCATCATTCTCGGCGGACTCCAGTCTCTGCCGCAGGACCCGTACGAAGCGGCGGTCATGGACGGGGCGTCGCCGTTGCAGTTGTTCCGTTTCGTCACGCTGCCGCTGCTGCGTCCCGCGCTGCTGGCCGCGGCTATCCTCCGAAGTGTCGACCTGCTGCGGTTCTTTGACACGATCTACATCACGACCCAGGGCGGTCCCGGCAACGCATCGACGACGCTGAACATCTACGCGTACCAGCAGGGATTCCAGTTCTTTGAGCTCGGGTACGCCAGCGCCCTGATGCTGACGCTGCTGGCGGCCGTTCTCCTCGTGGTCACGGCGCTGGCGAGGGTGCGGCGGGCGATCGCATGACACCGCCCCGCCGGGTCGGCGTCCTGTCGGCGGCGTGGCTCTACACGCAGTACGGGATTGTGAGCGCCGTGATCCTCGCGCCGATCGTATGGACCGTGCTCTCCAGCTTTAAGCCGTCGGCGGCGGTCACCGGGTATCCCCCGGCGGTCCTGTTCTCGCCGACGCTCGAAAACTACGAGCGACTCTTCACCACCGTGCCTTTGCTGCACTACGGACTCAACAGCGTAATTATAGCCGGCGGGTCGACGTTCTTTGGGCTTCTCCTGGCGGTGCCCGCAGCGTTCGCGGTGTCCTGGTATCAGGTCGCTTGGCCGGCGTCGCTCGCGCTCGTCGCGCGCATGGCACCGGGCGGACTGTTCCTGCTGCCCTGGTACGTGCTGTTCACCCGTCTCCACCTGATCAACACCTACACGGCGCTGATCCTCACGCACGCGGTCATTACGATGCCGGTCGTCCTCTGGACGATGATCTCGTTTTTCGACGCGATCCCGAGAGACGTGCTGGAGTCGTCCCTCGTGGACGGGAGCACGCTCGGCCGCACGATCGCTTCGGTCGCGATTCCGCTCGCGGCGCCCGGAGTCGTCGTGGCAACCGTGTTGAGCTTCATCCTGTCGTGGAATTATTTTTTGTTCGCGCTCGTCCTCTCGGGCATCAACACGACCCCCCTCACCGTCGCGGCGTTCCAGTTCGTCGGGGAAGGGGTGACGGACTGGGGGATGCTAATGGGCACCGCGACCCTGCTGGCCCTCCCGCCGCTCGCCCTGGCGTTCCTGGTGCAGCAGTGGCTGGTGGCGGGCCTCACGTTCGGGGCGGTCAAAGGATAGACGCCATGCGACAAATCACGCTGTCGCGGTACGGGTCATGACGATCCGGTCCGCCCGCTTCGTCGGCGCCGGCAAGGTGGTCGTCGAATCGACGGAACTGGCCCCGCTGCGGCCCGAGGAAGTCATCGTACGCGTTCTTCGCTGTGCGCTCTGCGGCAGCGATCTGCGCCTGTGGCGCGGAGGCGCGGCGCACGTCCCGGGACACGAGATCGTGGGTGTCGTGGATACCCCCGGCCACCCGCTGCACGGCCGGCGCGTCCTTGTCTATATCCCGGTGTACTGCGGGGAATGTGCGTATTGTCGAGGCGGCGACCCCCACCTGTGCGAACGGCTGACCGACCTGATCGGATGGCAGCGACCCGGCGGGTACGCCGAGGCGCTGGCCGTCCCGACGCGCAACCTCATCCCGATGCCGGACGACATCCCGACCGATCTTGCGCCCTTGCTGCTGGACACGATCGGGACGGCGGCCCACGCGCTCCGGCTCGCGGGGCGGGTCGTCGCGAGTGGCCCGGCCGCCGTGCTGGGTGCGGGTCCGCTCGGCCTCGGGTGTGTGATTACCCTCCGCCAGTTCGGCTTCGACCCTGTCTTCTGCGCGGAGCCGGCGGCGGAGCGAGCAACCCTGGCGCGAGAGCTGGGCGCGCGACCGCTCGCGGTGGGCACCGTGGAACGCCGGTTTCCCCTCGTCGTCGAGGCGAGCGGCAACCTGGCGGCGCGAGCCCAGGGGCTTGACGCGACGGCCCCCGGAGGAGCGCTCGTCTTGCTCGGGGAGAACAGTGCGCCGTGGACCATCGAGCCAACCCCGCGCATCCGCCGCAAGGATTTCTTCGTGCTCCGGTCGTTCTATTTCCCGCTCCGGGATGTCAACGACAACCTCACCCTGCTCCGGCGCGCGCGTTCAGACTACGCCCGGCTGGTCGACGGCCGGGCCTCGCTCGACGGCCTCGGCGCGCTCTTTGAACGATTCGCCTCGGGTGACCTGATCAAGCCGGAGCTCACCTTCGAATGATGGACCCCAGCGCCGAGCAGGTGGAGCGTTACGGACGGCGACGATGACCCGGGTGCTGTTGCTTGGCCGCGTGGTCCTCGACCACCGCTTTTGGGTCGAACGGTTTCCTCCTGCCGCGAACCGCACCCCAACGCTGGACTACGTGGAAGCCGTTGGCGGCCCGGCGGCGGTCGCGGCAGAAACGGTCGCGCAGATCGGCGGAGAAGCCGTGTTCATCGGGCGGCGAGGTGACGATCCGGCAGGGGAACGTGTGGAGACGCTCCTGCGGAAGCAGGCCGTAGACACGCGCCACCTCCGCGCGGTGCCCGGGGCGAGGACCCCTGTGGCCGCCGTCCTAATTGATTCTCGAGGAGACCGCTTCATCTTCCCCTACGCGGGCGCGGGGCTGCCGGAGACGACGCATTGGATCCCGCTGCGGGAACTGGACCGTGCAAACGCCGTTCTCGTCGACTCGCGATGGCCCGCCGGAGCGGCGGTGCTGAGCCGTGCGGCCCGCGCTGTAGGGTTGCCGGTGGTGGTTGATCTGGATACGGACAGTCCGGAGGCGTGGGCGGTGGCTGCCGCGGCCACCCACGCGATCGCCGACGAAGAACTGGCAACCCGTTGTGGTGGCGTGGCGGCCGTACTCAACCGGCTGGCCCGCGCCCGGACCTGGGGCGCGGTGACCCTTGGTCCGGGCGGAGTGGCCCACGCCGCCGGGCGCATGCCGGCGTTCCCCGTTCCCGCGCATGACACGACCGGCGCGGGAGACGTGTTTCACGGAGCGTTCGTCCTGGCGATCGCCGAGCACCGGGGGGAGGACGAGGCGCTCCGTCGTGCATCTGCGGCGGCCGCAGTGCGCTGCCGGATGGGACGCGTGCCGACGCGTTCCGAGGTTGAGTCGCTGCTGGCCGCTGAGAGTGACACTCGTGGAACCCAGTAACCCAAGACTTGCGCCATTGATGTATCCAGCAATCGGCCTGGTCACGAACGCGACGAATTCCGTTCCTTCCTCGACCCGATCCAATCGTTGCACGTTGCGGTCGTCCGGACGGCACGACGTTGCGGGTCCGGCTATGCATCACCGAACTGGTGGCCGGCTCAATTTTGTTCGCAGTGATGATAAAGGATGAGCCTCATGTCTGGCTTGTTCTCGAGGTCGCCACCTCGCAGCCTCCTGGAGGTGTCCGTGGATGGGAGCCCCATGCGCCGTCCCAACGTGACCGTCTTTTTGCACGTCGGATACCCAGAGCACGCGAGATAAGCAGGGCCGTAATTCCCCACCTTCATGATCATGGGTTGTTGACAGGCCGGGCACGAGCGATCCGTCGGGATCTTGTCGTGCTTACGGAGCCGTCGCTTGTAGCCGCATTCCGAAGCGCGTTCGCAAACGAGGGTCACGTACTCCGGCGACCACGGTCGCCCGAAGGAGCCCGCCGCACTTGGGGCAGCCTTCCTGCGTCGTGATCACTTCTCGGCGGTCGGCGTCGTTCGCCTCAGAGGTGTGCGCCAACGTCGCCACCGCATGGGCCAGCGCCGACGCCGCCCGAGCGGACGCGATTCGTCTGGCAGGAGCCTTCGGACATGCCGCGCCGCCCGGGACGGGGCATCCGTTCCAGATCACCCGGCGATCGACCACGACGTCGGAGGGTTCGTGACCAGGCGCACGGTCATCAACGCGGCCGGAGTCTGGGCGCATCGAATTGCAAACGTGGGGGATGTCCGAGCGGCGCATCCGAAGGGATACTCGTGAATATCACCTTGGTGCTGATCGACAGCCTGAACCGCCATCATCTATCCGCATATGTGCCCACGTTTGTCAGGACACCGAACCTTTCGAAGTTTACACAGCGGGCGTGGCGGTTCGACAACCATTTCGTCGGCAGTTTGCCTTGCATGCCGGCGCGACGTGAGATCTTTGCCGGCCGCAAGGAGATGATGTGGCGGCCGTGGGGACCGCTGGAGCCCTACGACGTTCGGCTTCCGGCGCTGCTCCGGCAGTCAGGATACGCTACGGGGATTGTCACAGATCACTACCATTATTGGGAGCAGGAAGCCAACGGCTACATTCAAGCGTTCGAGAGTGCGGACCTCGTGCGGGGGCATGAACTCGACTTCTGGAAGCCGGCGGTTTCTGAGGACGAACCGGTCCCTCGTTGGGTCGAGAACATCGATCGGTGGCGCCCCGGTTCGGGCCGGCGCTACTTCGGGAACGTGAAGGACTTTTCGAGGGAGGAGGATTTTTTCCCAGCCAAGGTCATGGCGCAATCGGCGGCGTGGCTGGCGGAGAACGCCCGCAACAGGCGGTTCTTCCTGCAGGTCGAGTCCTTCGATGTTCATGAGCCGTTTCACATTCCCGAGCCGTATGCTTCCATGTACGGGGACGGTTCGCGAAGAGACGTGTTCACCGTCTGGCCACCGTACCAAGACCCCGAACGGCTCGCTGCGTTCATGGCGCAGGCCAGCCCAGAGGCACTCGAGTTCATCCGCTCGCAATACGCGGGCAAGCTCACGATGGTCGACCGGTGGTTTGGTGAACTCCTCCGGACCTTCGACCGGTTGGGTCTCTGGGACAACACGATGGTGATCGTGACCACGGACCACGGGCACGACCTCGGCGACCGCCGCGCATTTGGTAAGCAGTACCCACATTTTGATAGCCACGCCAACATTCCACTGCTGATCTGGCATCCGCGCTATCCCGGCAATGGCCGGAGCGTCTCCGCCCTCACCTCCACGGTCGATCTCTTCGCCACAGTGCTGGAAGCTGCAGGAGTCGCCGTGCCGGAACCGACCCAGAGTTATAGCCTGCTACCCGTCCTTGAAGGTACGAGGTCTAGTCATCGACACGCGTTGCTCTATGGCACCTTTGGCGAAGGAATCTGTGGTACCGACGGCGAGTGGACGATCTTCAAGTCGCCGGAGCGAAATGGTCCCCTCTTCTCGTACTCGCCGTTACTCTTCAAATCCTTGACGGCCGATACCCTCGTTCTCCCTGTCGATCACGGTCTGTTCATCCCGGGGGTCAAATTTCCGCAGTGGAAGGTGCCCGTGCGGAATCGGCCGCGGAGCAGAGAGAACTGCCTGTTCAACCGCACCGACGATCCGGCGCAGAGCCGAAACCGATGGGAAGACGAGCAGCGGCAGCGGGCGAGAATGCTTGACCTGTTGCACGGACTGCTTGCCGCCGAGGGCACACCGCCCGAACAGTACGAACGGTTAGGGCTGCGCGGGTGACGATGACGATGGCATGGCAATGGTCTGCATCCCAGGGCCAACACGTTGTGTAGGTATTCGCCGTCAGTCACGACGGTGACCATTGTGCCGGCACCTCAGAGCCCTCAAGCCGCGCAGCGAAGCCGCAAGTTCCACGAGGTTGTTGCTCTTGGGCCCCGGCAAGGCGGGAGCGAGCAGTCGCTGGCAGCCCTTAACGCGGAGAAGCAACGTCCAACCGGCAGGCACGGGATTGCTGATGGCGGAGCCGTCGATCACCATCGTCTGCGCGTCTGCGCGAGGCACTCAATCGCAGCCTTCTGCTGCCCTCGGCGGGCCGAGAACGGTCAGCGCGTGTGCCCACCGCTTTGGGCGGCCGCATCGCTATGTCCGGCAGGCGGTTCATCGAGGGAGGACCTGTACTGACGAACGTCCAATTTCCGCAGCAAGAATTTGACCGGCCAGCATGAAGATCCTCACCTTCGGCGCGTATGTGAGCCGCATCAGGAGAGGGGTGGAATAGCGCGGCATGCGGCGTATCAAACTCGTCGCCCACCTCGCTGGCGTTTCCACCGCGACGGTCTCGCGGGTGTTTAGCGAGACTGTGCCTGTTCGGCCCGCCACGCGCGAGAAGGTATTGCAGGCAGCCGAAAAAGTTGGCTACCAGCCCGACGCGCTGGCTCGGGCGCTCCGCGTGGGCTCGAGTAAGACGATTGGGCTGCTCCTTCCCAACACCGCAAACCACATGGTGGCACGGCTGATGACGGTGATCGAGGACCAGGTCTACCGGCGGGGCTATCGCCTGATCGTCTGTAATACGGCGGACGATCCTGAACGCGAGCGCATACACTTGCAGGAACTGGTCGGGCGCCGGGTCGATGGGCTCATCGTGTCCTCATCCGGAGTATCCGCCCGCGAATATCGGATCTTTCTAACGGAGGGGACTCCGATCGTGGCGCTCGATCGCCGGTGTGCGGATCTGCGGATTGACGGAGCTTACCCCGACAATGCGGGTGCGACCTTCGAGGCGGTTTCGTACCTTCTGCGGCTTGGGCACTGTCGCATCGCAGCGATCGGCCCCAGGGGTACGAACATCGGTCGGGAGCGATTTGCGGGCTATCACAAGGCACTGGCGACGTCGGGGGTGATCCCAGATCCACGGTGGCAGATCGAGTTGCCTGAGGCGCGGCCGGATGTGGAGCCGCCGCTGCGGACCCTTCTGAATCTTCCACCTGGGCGCCGACCGAGTGCGATAATCGCGCTCAGCTACGCGTACACACAACCGCTTGTCGGTGCGCTGCGCGCGCTCAAACTCAAGGTGCCGGATGAGCTTTCCTTGGTCGTGTACGGGGACACCGGGTGGAACGAGTTGGTCGATCCGCCGCTTACCGCCGTCGTATACGACGGCGCGATCCTCGGTGGCGATGCCGTAGAATTGCTCTTCCGGCGACAGCGGCAGCCTCGAGCGCCGCGAAAGGAATTGATGACACCGGGAAGACTCGTGATTGGTGCCTCGTGCGCCTGCCCCGCCGCCGGGCCGTTTGTTTCAAAATGTAACCGGTTACATGAGCGAACAACTTGATGGAAGCCACAATGCGCCTTCCGCTATTGCAGACCGCGTACCTTTACCTGCGTACCATGATCCCCGTGCTGGCGATTTGGCATCTCGTCGCGCGCTCCGTTGGAAATCCGGTGCTGTTGCCCGGTCCGCTCGAGGTTGGGCAGGCAGTCGTCGCTCTCTTCGGAAGCCACGAACTCTTGGGAAACGCTCTGACGAGTCTCCGCCGCATCCTGCTCGGATATGGCCTCGCACTCGGGGTCGGCATGGTGCTTGGCATCCTGATGGGGCTGTCGGATACGATCCACGACCTGATCGACCCGGTGATCGAGTTGTTGCGTCCGATCTCGGGGATCGCGTGGATCCCGCTCGCCCTGTTGATCTTCGGTGTAGGCGATCAGCTGACGGTGTTCATCATCTTCTACGGGTCGCTGTTCGCGGTGATCGTCAACACGCTTGCGGGTGTGCGCGGCTGCGATCCGCAGCTCATCCAGGCCGCGCGCACGTTCGGCGCGAGTCGTTGGGTTGTCTTGACGCAGGTCGTCCTACCGGCCGCGCTCCCCACGGTCCTGGTGGGCGCTCGGGTCGGCATGGGGCTCGCGTGGATGTCGCTCGTGGCGGCGGAACTGGTAGGCGCACCGACCGGTCTGGGTTTCGCCGTCGAGTGGTACCGAGAGTTGCTTATGACGCCCAAAGTCGTGGCCGTAATCGTCGTCATCGGGGTCCTCGGATATCTCACGGACCGCGTGCTTC
Organism: bacterium; assembly: GCA_035945995.1. NCBI lineage: Bacteria > bacterium. Next base: position 16,270 of record DASYZR010000096.1, on the reverse strand, counting down.
GAGATATCCGGCGTCGTCTCACGCCGTGGAGCGCCGGACAGGCGGCGGGGGTGTAGGCGCCATGGTTCGCGCGACGCGGCGGCGCGTGTGGCTCCGGGTGTTTCTCCCCGTAGCGCTCCTGATCGTGTGGTACCTTGCGACGACCTTTGCACCGACGTCACCCTATACCCCACGCCCGGTCAGGGTTCTCACGGCATTCGAAGTGCTGGTGGGCAACGGTGCCCTCCTGACCGCCATCCCCATTAGCCTCGGACGGGTGCTTCTGGGATTCCTGCTCGCCTCGGCGACGGCGGCGCTCGTCGGGCTCCTCATGGGATACTACCCGGTCGTCGAGCAGACGCTCGATCCGCTCATCGAGAGCTGCCGATCGGTGGCCCCGATCGCGCTTCTCCCGCTCGCGATCCTGTGGTTCGGCACAGGCAGTCCGGCGGCAGTGTTCATCGTGTCGTACGCGGCGTTTTTCCCGATGATCCTGAACGCCGTGGCCGGAGTGCGCCGGGTGAGCATGTCGATGGTGCGCGTGGCGCGCACCATCGGGGCGAGCGAGTGGACGATCATGCACCAGGTCATTCTGCCCGGTGCCCTGCCTGCCGTCCTTACGGGGGCGCGGCTCGCGATGGGGGCGGCCTGGACGTCGGTGGTTGCGGCAGAACTCGCGGTGGGCGCCAAGGCCGGCGGAGGCGGCACCGGCGGAATCGGACAGTTGATGTTCACCTTCTATTTGTACAACACGGACCCGAACCCGATTGTCGCCAGCATGATCGTCGTCGGCGTGATCGGGTTTGCCTTGGATCAGATGATCCGCCTGCTGTCGCGGCGGCTTATCCCGTGGGCACAGCGATCCTAGTCTGGAGAAGCGACCATGGCGGACGCCAAGATTCTGATCCGCGGCGTGGAGAAGACCTTCGTCCTACCACTGACCGGCCAACCGGTGCCGGCGCTCGCCGCCATCGACCTGGAGATCCGGGCCGGCGAATTCCTGTCGATCCTCGGGCCGAGTGGATGCGGCAAGTCCACGCTGCTGAACATCGTGGCGGGCTTGGAGGAGCCGACCGGCGGAAGCGTGCGCATCGACGGACGGACGATTGCAGGTCCCGGCCCCGACCGTGGCGTCCTCTTTCAAGATTACGCGCTGTTTCCTTGGAAGACCGTCTGGCACAATGTCGAGTTTGGCCCGCGATACGGTGCGCCGTCGCTTCGGGTGCAGGGCGAGGAGCGGCGGCGGTTGGTTCAGCGGTACATCGACTTGGTCGGCCTCACCGGCTCCGAGCAGAAGTACCCGCACCAGTTGTCGGGCGGCATGAAGCAGCGGTGCGCGTTGGCTCGGCTCTTCGTCGCCCGGCCGGACGTCCTGCTGATGGATGAGCCGTTGGCGGCCCTCGACGCGCAGACGCGCATCGTGTTGCAGAGTGAGCTGCTGCGCATCTGGGGCCAGGAGGCACCCCACGCCGAGCGCAAGACGGTCCTGTACGTCACGCACTCGATCGACGAAGCGATCTTTCTTTCGGATCGGACGGTCGTGCTGAGCAGCCGCCCCGGGCGAATCAAGGAGATTTTTGCCGTCAACCTTCCCAGACCCCGGCTGGACGAGATGCGGGGCACGGCGCAGTTTCGAGAGCTCTTCACAGCGATTTGGGATCTGATCAAGAGCGAAGCGTACTCGGCAAGCGTGCAGTAATCCGGGACGCAAGGCAGTGGTGCGGCGGTACGCTCGTCCAGAATGCATGAGCAGAGGAGGAAAGGGCATGCGCATCTTGTCTGTTCGTTGGGTTGTGGCCGCGATTGCCGTCGTCGCGGTCGCGTCGCTCTTGACGGTGCCATCGGCGATGTCCGCGACCAAGATAACCGTCTCCGTCGGCCGACAGCCCTGGGCGGCGGGAAATTCGCCCATCACGCAGTATATGATCGACCACAAGCTTTTCGAGAAGTACGCTGCGCAGTTCGGCTTCGACGTCACCGTCGACTACCGCGACTACCCGTCGGCGCTGCCGATGGTCGAGGCGATGGTCGGCGGCAAGCTCGACTTCGGGATGTGGGGTAACACCCCGATTGTCCGCGCGATCGCGCAGCAGGTTCCGCTCAGCGTGCTTGACGTAGGGGAGGGACATTTCCGGTTCATCATCGCGACGCGCGCGGGGTCCGGCATCCGCAACCTTCACGACCTCAAGGGGAAGACGGTTGGCGTCCTGCTCGGTGGCGACCCCTACAACGCATTCTCGCAAATGCTGTACTGGGTGCTTGGGAACGGCGACCCGAGGGCGCTTAACATCCGGCTGGTCAACACGCCGACGCAGGCGCAGGCGGCGACCGTTCCGAAGGGTATGGACGCCACCGTCGTCACGTACCCGGCGTACCTTGAAGCCCAGCTGACCGATCCCAATGTCAAGGGCATCGCGAACAGTTTCGGCTACACGGAGGACTACTATAAGGGCCGGCTCGGCGAAGGTGCAGGGCACCTGTACCCTGAGGTGAAGAAATCACCTTTTTATCCCGACGGGTTCTACCTCCACCGGTCGTTCTGGGTCGTCCGCAACGCGATCATGGATAAATACCCGAATCTCGTGGTGGCGTTCATTATGGCGCAACAGGCGGCGGTCGAGGCGCTGGACAAGATGCAACCGGGCCCGGTGGCGGCGCTCGTTCAGAAGTACTGGCAATTACCGCCCGATGTCGGTGCGAAGGTCGTCAAGGATGAGGTGCTGTTCATCCGCAACTGGGTGTGGCCCACTCAGGGAGATGCCTGGGCATTGGTCAAAACGTCACAATTCATGGTGGCCGGCAAGATGATCGACAAACCGCTTACCTGGAAGGAGGTCACCGACGACCTCGCAAAGGCCGCGCCGCTTCTCCAGACGGCCTATACCCGCATGGGTTCCTACCCGCCGGCCGCGGCATTCACGGACAAGAACGCGCGGGACCTCCGCGGTCTGCCGGTCTGGGATGTGAGCAAGTGGAAGCTGCCGACCCAGTAGCGCACCGGATCGAGGTGTCGGGAATGCGAGTCGGATTTGTGGGCGTCGGCGTCATGGGCGCGCCGATGGCCCAAAATATGCTGAAGGGCGGGCATACCGTCCTCGTTTACGATACCAACCGGGACGCGGTCGAGGCGCTCGTCCGGGCGGGCGCGGAGGGCGCGGCGAACGCCAAGCGGCTCGCAGCGGCGTGCGACGTCGTGATCACGATGTTGCCGACGCCCGCCGTGGTGGAGGCTGCGGTGTTCGGCCCCGACGGCATTCTGGAAGGGGCGGCTTCGGGTCTCGTCTACATCGACATGAGTACGGGTGAGCCGGTCCTTGCGCAGCGGTTGGCGCGCGCGTTGGGCGCACGGGGCGTCGTCGTGATCGACTGTCCCGTCGGCCGGACGCAGGCGCACGCGGCGGCCGGCACCCTGCTGCTGATGGCGGGAGGGGATCGCGCCGCGGTCGAGCGCGCCCGACCGGTGCTCATGTGCATGGGCAAGGACCTCGTCTACTGTGGAGGCCCCGGCATGGGACAGGCGATGAAGCTAGTCAACAACATGCTGGCGTCGATCGTGATGCAGGGCACGACTGAAGCGCTCACGCTGGGAGCCAAGGCGGGACTGTCCCTCGAGACGATGCTGACCGTGCTGACGAACACGATGGCGAGGAATGCGCAGTTGACCGATGCACTCCCGGCCAAGGCCTTCAAGGGCGACTTCACGCCGGGGTTCACCGTTCGGCTGGCTCGGAAGGACGTCGGCCTCGCGGTCGGCCTGGCCCAGCAATTGGAGGTACCCGTGCCCCTCGCTGCGTTGACCCTCCAGCTGTGCTCCGCGTTGGTCGCGGGTGGTTACGGCGGACAGGACGTGGGGGTGATCCTCGGCGCGCAGGCAGATTTCCTCGGCGTACGCATTCGTCTGGCGGAATAAGGAGAAGATGCACGGATGCGGTTAGCAGGCAAGATCGCCGCGGTGACGGGGTCGGCCGGGAACGGCATCGGGCGCGCGATCGCCCTCGCGTTCGCGCGGGAGGGGGCAGACGTGGCGGTGCTTGACATCCGCCCCGCGGCCGAGACCCTCGCCCTCGTGAAAACCACGGGCCGGCGCGCCGCGGGCGCCCCGTTGACCTCGGGACCGCCGAGCAAGCGATCGCCGGACTCGAGCAGGTCAGCGCGACCCTCGGTCCTATCGACATTCTCGTGAACACGGCGGCCGCGATCACGCGTAAGCCCTTCCTCGATATCACCCTCGACGATTGGGACGGTGTGCACCGCGTCGACCTGCGCGCATATTTCGTCACGGGCCAGTGGGTCGCGCGCGAGATGGTTCGCCGCGGCCACGGCGGCAACATCATCAACGTCGCGTCGGTCGGGAGCCTGGTCGTCACCAGGGAGCAGGTGCACTACTGCGCTGCCAAGGGGGGCGTGCTCATGCTCACCCGCGGCATGGCCGTCGAGTTGGCGCCGCACGGGATCCGGGTCAATGCGATTTCGCCGGGGACGATCGAGACCGACTTCAACCGCCACCTGCTGGCCGATGTCTGGCTCGTGCGCGGCGGCGGCCATACGATCGTCGTTGACACGGGATTCCTCGACCTGGCCCGCATGAATGCGCACCGGCCGCGGGACAAAATGCCCCTGCAAGAGACTCGAGAATCACTCCCCGACCAGCTCGCGGCCCGCGGCGTTCGGCCCGACGACGTTGACACTGTGATTCTCACCCACCTGCATCTCGATCACTGTTCGGGGTTGCCACTCTTTTCGAAGGCCCGGATCGTGATGCAGCAGCCTACCTTTACCGCAGCATTGAGATGATGACCCCGCCGGGGTTGATCACCAATCTTGGCGAGGCGTTCCGCGCCCTGGAGTGGGTGCGCGCCCGGGATGGCGTGGTGCTTCCGGGACATGATCCGGAGGTGCTTCGGCGCTATCCGGACGGCAGGGTTATCTAGGCAGTCAAATGGTACTCTCGCGGATACCGCACGCGAAGGGGGCGGTTGAGATGACGAAGCGAATGCTGGGCTGCATGCTCGCGTTTCTCCTCATCGTCTCGGTCGGCCGGGCGGCGGTGGGGCAGGGCGCGGTGACGCTCGTCTTCCGACAGAACGATACGCCGCTCGAAGCCGCTGGTCTGCTCGCGGCGATCACGGTGTGGAACCACGAGCACCCGAGCGTTCAGGTGCGCTTCGAGACGGTGCCGTGGAGCGATGCGCGCGATCAGTTCATCCGGGAGTCCCAAGTTGGAGGCGCGCCTGACGTTGCACAGCTCGCCTTCGTATGGACGCCGGACTTCGCCAAAGCGGGCATGCTGATGGACCTCTCGGGGTTCCTCAAGCAAGACCCGCCGCCCCACGGGCTCAACGACTTCCTCGCGCTGGATTATGCTCGCGCGGGAAACGCCATTGACGCGCTTCCCTGGACCGCCGACACGTTCGCAATGGTGTACCGGACGGACGTTCTCCGTAACGCCGGCATCAAGACGTTTCCAGACACGTGGCAGGACTTTCAGAAAGTGGCGGTGGCCCTGAGCAAAGAACGCGGGCGATTCGGATTCGTTTGGGGGGCGGGTGCGGCTCCCGGAGGCGCCATGGTCTTCCCGGCCACCTACTTCATCTGGAGCAACGGCTACGACTGGCTCAAGAGGAACCCCCAGCCCGGCACGTGGGACGTGGGGATCGACCAGAAGGCGCTGGCCGATTCGATCCGCTACTTCAAACAGTTCTTCGACCAGGGAGCATCGCCGCGGTCCCTCATCGCCATCAGTTCGTGGGCGGATCCCACGATCGTCCGCGGCATGCAGTCCGGCAACTTCGCCGTCACCCTGTGGCCGCCGGCTACATTGCAGGCCGTGCTCAAGGCCGACCCAAACCTGCCGCTTGCCTCCGCGCCTATTCCGCGCGGTATGGTGCGGCGGATCTCGCACCTGGGCGGCAGGACGCTCGCCATCTCTGCGCACACCAAGTATTCTCGTGAGGCCTGGGAATTCATGAAGTACCTGACATCCGCGCGCGTCTTCCGACTCTACTACACCGAGCAGATGCCGGCCCAAAAAGCTCTGCTCAGCGAGGTGAAGCTTCCGCCGCAGTTCAAGGGCTACGCGGAGATGTTGCCGATCGCGCGCACCTTCTACGCTGACACGCTCTCACCGGCGCCCTGGCCGGCGGTGTGGGACGCGGTCGACCGGGAGTACGACGCGGCGTTCTCTGGCCAAAAGGATCCCGACGCGGCCGCCCGGGACCTCATCGCGGCGATTCGACAGCTCCTGGGCCGGCGGTAGTGCGCGGACGTACAACACCGGCCTCGCCGCATCCCCGGTCAGGCGGGCGCGCGAAGACGCGCGTGCGGCAGGCGACCGGGCTCATCGCTCCGGCGCTTGCCGTGCTTGCGTTCTTCTTCATCGTTCCGTCGCTCTACAATCTGCGCCTGGGATTCTTCGACCTTGACTTGGCGAGCCTGGCGCGCGGTGGCCGTTTCGTCGGGCTGGCCAACTACGACGCCCTCACGCGGGATGCCCACGCTCGACTCGCGCTCACGAACACGGTCTTGTGGCTTACGCTGGTCACGGTCGTAGCGCGGCTCGTCCTCGGTATGGTAATCGCGCTTCTGCTCAACAGCGCGGCGCTCCAGCGCTGGCGCCTCCGCGGCATCGCCCGCGCTTTGATGCTGATCCCCTGGGCCACGCCCCCCGTGGTCGCGGTGGCGACGTGGAAGTGGATGCTCGAGCAGCAATACGGGATCGTGAATCAGGTCCTGGTGGCGCTGGGCTTGATCTCTTCCCCGATCGCGTTCTTCGCCATGACGTCCACCGTCTGGCTTGCCGTGGACACGATCATCGTCTGGCGCGAGGTGCCCTTCGTGGTGCTGTCGTTCCTCGCGGGGCTGCAGTCGATCTCCCGTGAGTACTACGACGCGGCCCGTGTCGACGGCGCCAACGATCTCGCGGCGTTCAAGTACATCACCCTGCCTCTCCTCGCGCCGATTGTCGGCGTGGTGGGCCTGCTGTCGACGATCTGGACGTTCAATAACTTCGTCTACGTGTGGCTGAGCACCCGCGGTGGACCGGGCTACTTCACCACCGTGCTTGGCACGCAGGTCTACCTCGAGGCATTTACCAATTATCGGTTGGGGTACAGCGCGGCGCTGGGGATGGCCATGACCGGCATCCTCGTGCTGTTCGCGCTCGTGTACTTCCGTGTGGTCTTCCGCCGAAGCCTGGTAACGTCGTGAGCGGACCGCCTCGAACGTCGTTCGTCCACGGGTGGAGCGCCCACCGGGGTGCGCCCGGCAAGCGCGCGAAGACCGTGCGCCGGCTGCAGGATCTCGCGGTGGTCGGGACGACGCTGTGCGTCTTGGCCTGGTTCGTGTTCCCGTGGGTGTGGATGCTGCTAAGCAGCATCACCCCGGAGCGTGATCTTTTCTCCGGCACGTTCCGCCTCATCGGCGGCTTCACGTTCGAACACTACGCGGGTCTGGTCGGTGCGGGGTTCCCGCGCTACTTCCTCAACAGCATCGTCGTCTCGACGGCTGCCGTGGGCGGCTCGATGGTGTTGGCCGTTCTGGCGGCGTACGGCTTCTCGCGATTCAATTTCCGCGGCAATGAGAGCCTGCTGGGGTTTGTCGCTTTCACCCAAATGTTCCCCTGGATCATTCTCGTCACGCCGGTGTACGTGCTCTTTTGGCGGCTCCACCTCGTCAACACCTACACGGGGCTCATCATCGCATACGTCGCTATCACCACTCCCTTCTGCGTCTTCATGCTGCTGGGGTACCTCGCCTCGATCCCGCGCGAACTAGACGACGCCGCGGCGATCGACGGATGCTCGACGTGGAAGATCATCTGGCGGGTCATCGTCCCGGTCGCGGCCCCCGGCATCGCGGGCACCGCCACGTACGCGTTCGCCCAGGCCTGGAGCGAGTTCGTTTTTGCGCTGACGCTGATGACGCACAGCGAACTCCGGACGGTCCAGGTCGGCCTCGCCTCGTTCTTCGGCGAGTACACGACGGAGTGGGGCCGCGTCATGGCCGCGTCCTCGGCGGCGACGCTGCCGACCGTGATCTTCTTCCTCCTCGTACAGAAACATCTCGTCTCCGGCCTTACGGCCGGCGCGCTCAAGGAATAGGTCGCGCCCGCTGGCAATGTCGCGGCGCCAAGTCCCAGGCTAAGAGGGAGACCGTGGGCCGTCTGCTGGTAATCGATCCCCGTGACGACGTCGGGATCGCCCTCGAAGATGTCGCGTCCGGCGAACCCCTGAGCGTCGACGGGAACCCACTTCGCGGCCTTCGCGCCGCGGAGGTCGTGCCATTCGGGCACAAGGTGTCGATCCGTCCAATTCGCACGGGAGAGCCGGTACGCAGGTACGGTGAAGTGATCGGGGTCGCCACGTCCGACATTCCGCCCGGTCGACACGTCCACACCCACAACGTGGCAAGCCGATACAAGGCCGAGGGCGAGGCGGCCACACGCTCCTCGGTCACCTTCCAGGTGCCCAAGCCTCACGATCGGAAGGTGGAGCCGGCAACCGCAGTCGGCTCCGGAGTGACGTTCTCCGGGTACCGGCGCCGTGACGGGACCACAGGGATCCGCAACCTAGTGGTCGTCCTCGCCCTTCAGGACAACAGTACCTCGGTTGTGCGGCGCATCGGCGCAACGGTCCCCGAAGCCGTTGCCGTGGGATCGTGGTTCGGATTGGCGCAGTTCGGCCCTGACCACATCCTGCGCCAGAGGGTTTGGCTCGGGCTGGCCACACACCCGAACGTGGCGGGCGCTGTCCTGGTCGGCCTGGAGGGAGCCTCCGCTGCTCCGCTGGCCGAAGCCGTGGCCGCCGCCGGACGGCTGGTTGAGGTCGTCGACGTCCAGCGGGCCGGCGGGACGGTCGCCGCGGCCGAACAAGGTGCTGGGCTGGCTGCACGCATGGTGCGAGAGGCGGCGCGTCAGACCCGCGAACCGCTGCGCGCCGAACTCATTGTGGGCCTGGAATGCGGTGCCTCCGACAATACATCCGGAATCACCGCCAATCCGGTCATCGGGCTGGTGGCCGACCGGCTTGTGCGGTTGGGAGGGACGGTGATCATCAGCGAACCGACGGAGATGTTGGGGGCTGAGCATCTCTTGGCACAACGTTGCGCCAATGAGGAAGTGGCGCGTCAGTTGTCGGAGATCATCGCGAGGCGGTACGGGTTAGCTAAGAGCTTGGGGGTGGATCTCCTGGGCGTCAACCCCGGCCCCGTCAACATCGCCGCCGGTCTCTCTACGATAGAGGAAAAGGCCATGGGAGCGATTCAGAAAGCCGGGAGCTCAACGATCTGCGAGGTTGTCGACCACGGCGCGAGTCCCGGCCACACTGGGTTGGTCGTGATGGACGCTCCCAGCCCCGCGGTGGAGAACATGACCGCCCTCGCCGCGGGAGGCGCGCATCTTATCCTCTTCGGCACGGGGACGTGCAACCCCGTCGGGAACCCTTTTGCACCTACCGTCAAAATCACGGGCAACCCTCGGACGGCGCAGAGAATGCGTGATCACATCGATCTGGACGTGAGCGGCGTCATCATGGGGACGGACTCATTGGCAACAAGCGCTGAGCGGGCGTTCAGCCTGACGCTGGAGGTCGCCTCGGGGAAGCTCACGCGTGCTGAGATTCTCGGCGATCTGGAAATCGCAATTAGCCGCTTGAATCCGTCTGTGTGAACCCGTGACGGTATCGAGGAGCCGCGGATTTGAGAACGTCACGCCCCAGGGCCGATGTAATTCAGCAGTCCAGATGCTGGTGATTCGCATGGGGCCCGTGTGCTCCGTCCTAATGCCCAGGAGCGTGGTCGTGATCAAGACAGATGCCGGCGTCTTCGGAGTGAGCGAGGTCGAGGCAGGCCACAGGCACGCCCCCGCGCTCAGAGCGGTCATCGCGAAGCAGTTTCGGGCCCCTGCTCATAGCAAGATTCTGGTTGAGGTTCTTCCGGACGGTTTCTTCGCCTTGGAGGATGGGCCTGTCCGGCGACCGGATGCCTCTGGAGTGCCCATTTCTGTGGAGGTTGATGATCTGAGAAGGCGTAGTGCAGCCTGATCGGGTTTCAGCAATGGTGATGACGCACGACCGGCTCGGCCCATGGGTAGCAGAGTCCCAGGTTACGGGCCGTCGGAGCGGCGACTTACTGACGGCAGCCCGCCGGCATATCGAGGCCCTGGGAGCCCATTCGTTCTGACAGGAGCGCGCATACAAAGTCAGGCCATGCGTATCACCCGCGTAGAACCGATCGTTGTTAACGCAACACCACACACGAACTGGGTCTTTGTGCGTCTCGATACCGACGACGGCCTCTCGGGCGTGGGAGAGGCCACTCTGGTCGGTAATGAGCCGGCCGTCGTGGCCGCTCTGGAGACGCTCGGGCGTGCGCTCGCGGGGCAAGATCCGTTTCGCATCGACGCATCGGGATGGGGCGGCTCTGCCGATATGGTCCAGGTCGTGGCCGTCTCCGGGTTAGAGCAAGCCGCGTGGGACCTACGTGGCAAAGCCTGCGGGATGCCTGTGCACGCTCTTCTCGGGAGCCGCCGTTCAATTGTGCCCGTATACGCGAACATCAATCGCGGCACGCGTGACCGTTCGCCCGACGGGTTCGCCGCGCGCGCTGCCGCGGCTGTAGCGGCCGGATATTTGGCTGTTAAGTGTGCGCCCTTCGACGAGTACCTGCCGTGGAAGCCCGAGCGGAGCGCGTTGGATATGGGCGTGCGGCGAGTCGAAGCCATTCGTGCCGCGCTGCCCGACCGGGTGGCGCTCATGGTGGACTGTCACTGGCGCTTCGACGTGCCAACGGCCATCGACGTGGGCACGCGCTTGGCGCCGCTCGGACTCTTCTGGTACGAGTGTCCTGTCCCCGAGGTGCACCCAGCCGACACTCTCGAGGTCAAGACCCGCACCGGCCTGCGCATCGCGTGCGGGGAACTCAAGACCCGCCCGCGCGACTACACCGGCCTGCTCATGGCCGGATGCGCTGACGTCCTGATGCCTGATATCAAGTTCGTGGGAGGGATTCAGGGGCTGCTCAAGATCGGCGCACTTGCCGACGCCTTTGGCGTCTCGGTGGCTCCGCACAATCCGAGCGGTCCTGTCGCGACGGCCGCTACGCTACAAGCCGCGGCGGCGCTCGACGCTCTCGTCACACTTGAGTACCAGTTTGCCGAGGTGGAGTGGTACGCGGACCTTGTGCAGGCGGAGTTCGTCGTTACGAGGGGGCATATGACGATCCCGACCGCGCCGGGCCTCGGGATCGCGCTCGACCGCGCTTTCGCGGCCAAGCATCCCTATCAACCGGTGCGTCCTCTCCAGGACCCGAAGCTCATTCAACGCGGACTGATGGCAGCAGACACGTTTCCGCCCCCACCGTGATGCCGCCGCTCGGACGGAAAGCCCAAACGGTTGTTGCAAGTTGGAGCCTCCTTTGGGCACCCAGCTTTCACGAGAATCATAGCCGCAAATGATAAGTTTGGCGGAGGTCCCATAGTCAAAGATCGGCGCCTTTGAACCCGTCCCCAGTCTTGCGACTGTTCATAGTCAGCTGGCGTTGACGACTTCCCGCTCCAGTCCAGGCGCCGCAGGCGATGCTGGCGCAGGTCTATGTCTTTGCGAACGGCGTCAAAGATGACCGGCCCTTGAAGTGTCGGCACGACGTCTTCGACAATGCTCCCGGAACGCCGGTTATAGTCCGCTACGGCGAATCTTGCTGGTCACGTGGAAGGAGGGGACACGTCCTCGGATCCTGCGGTCCGTGGCAGAGGTCAAGGACGCGGAAAGCAAGGGCGAGCTGGCGACCAAAGATACCGGCGTGGTGGTAAATATCCCGCTGTTGACCTGGCCCGGAGGGCACCGATAGGCAGGGACCCTCGCAGGCATCACCGCCATGGCGCGCGGCCTCACAGGAGGCAGGAGAGGCCCATCGAAGAGGCGGACCAACGCACTGCGCTGCATTCCGCGAGAGGAGCGACTCACATGCCGTTGCCCACCGAGCCCATTGGCAGCGTTCCCCGGCCGCAAGAACTCCTTGACGGGATCCGGGAGTTCGATGCTGGTCACATTTCGCGCGGGGAATTGGACGCACTGTACGATCGCGCGACCCGGGACACCATCGAACGCTTCGAGGCGACGGGGTTATTACCGACGGAGAACAGACGAAACCCAGTTTTGCGACCTACCCGATCCATGGACTCGAGACACTCGCAGCGGACGGCGTCGTGATTCGCTTTTCCGACGGCCATATATCGCGCACACCTGCATGAACCGGTGGCCGACGAGCACGAGAAGGAGGGTGTATGTCACAGGAGCGGGAGTTACGCTGGTCCGACGAGGACGCGGCCCGGATCGTCCGCGAGACATACGGCGCCGTCGTTCCCAAAGACACCGGCGTCGCCGCCAGTCTCTACACACCGGAGGAATTGGCGACGGTCCCGGTGCCGGCGGCCGAGATGGCGCTTGGATTGGGGAACCCAATTCGTTACGCTGCCCTCAGGCCCGGAGAGGTGGTGCTCGATTTGGGCAGCGGCGGCGGTATCGACTCCATCTACGCGGCCCGACTCGTCGGTTCCGCCGGGAGGGCGATCGGACTCGACATGACCCCCGCGATGCTCGAGAGGGCGCGCGCGCACGCCGCGCTGGGCGGGGTGGCCAACGTTGAGTTCATCGAGGGGCGGATGGAGGCGATTCCGCTGCCGGACGCCTTCGTGGACGTTGTCATCAGCAACGGCGTGATCAATCTCGTCACGTCGAAAGGGAAGTTATTCCGTGAAATCTTCCGCGTGCTGCGACCGGGAGGGCGCCTCGTCTTCTCCGACTCGGTGATCGATGGAACGCTGCCTACGGAGGTGCTCGAGAGCGAGGCTGCCTACGCCGGCTGACTGGCCGGTGCGCTTGCGGAGCAAGCGCTTTTGGAGACCGGACGCAAGGCCGGCTTTGCGAACGTAGAGATAGTCGGAGACCGGACGCCGCTTAGCAGAGAGCGGCTGCGCCTGTACCCGCTGTTCTCCGAGGACTTCCTCGCATGGCTGTTCGAGCGCATCGATCCATCATGCAGTCCGATCTACACGACGCACTTCCGAATGGAAAAGCCCCGTGAGTGAGAGAGAGGAACGCTACAAGGGACCTCCGGCTGACGCGGTACGAGGAGGTGGTGCGGTGGCGGCCCAATGGCACATCAACGGCGACTATGTGCTGAGTTCCTGACCGGTGAAAACATCTGCCCCTCCTGCGGCCGCCCGCCCGCTCCCCAACACGAGAATGGGCTCGGTGCGCCGCGGTATGTTCCGCCGCGCACCGATGTCCGCGCACTGCGTGAGCGGCTTGGCCTCTCACAGGTAGAGTTTGCGCAACGTTATATGCTGTCGCAGCGGACTATTGAGGATTGGGAGCAGCATCGACGCGAGCCATCGGACGCCGCGCGTGTGCTCCTGTTCGCCATCTCGCGCAACCACGAGGCTGTCGAGAAAGCCCTGCATGGATAAGAGCTCACTGGGTTCCTCACAGATTGGGTAATTCTAATTGGGGCGTAAGCAATGGGGTGCGTGCTGGTGCAGCGCCGGACTGGATTTGCCCGGATCGCCGCGTTGCTGGCGGGCTTGGTGACGCTTAGTCCAGCTCTGCTGCAGGCGAACGGGTCCGCGAGCACGTCGGTGATGCTGGCACCGGATACGGCGGCGGCCTCACGGGTCCAGTGGACCGTACGCATGCTCACTCCGTATTGCGGCGGCTACAAAGTCGGCGGTTACGTGACCATCCGCTTCCTCCCGCCATTCATACTGCCGCCGTCAGTCCCCTCTGCCGCGGTTTCATTTGCCGACGGGCCGGCCACGGTGACCCGGAAGGATGATATCCTCCAGATCGCTCCGGCGCCCGGCCGCATCTGGTCTATGCTCTGCGGAGCCGAACTTCCGCTGGAGATTGTGCTATCCAAGGGAGCCGGGCTCCGGAATCCGGCGAGACGCGGCACGTATGCCGTCGAGGTCAGTACGGAAGCCAACCCGAAACCAATCCGTGTGCCGGTCGTGGTGGGTCCGGCACGACCTTGACACACGATCCGAGGTGGATCCGATGAAGCGTTTGGTTCCACTGCTTGCGGCAATGCTGATGGCGGCGCCCGCCGTGTCTGCTCCCGCAGGTCCGCCCGACACCCTGGAGGCGAGGCCCCCGATCCACGTCCGGGGCAATGCGACCGTCGCACCGACCGCGTACGCACCGAGTCAGATTCGCCACGCCTACGGCTTCGATCGCCTCAACGTGGATGGCAGCTCCGTGGTTGTCGGGATTGTCGACGCCTACGACGATCCCGCGATCGCCGGCGATCTCCAGAAATTCATCAGCCAATTCAATCTGAAGCCGATGCATGGTCTGTCCGCCGCCGATCCCTGCACGGTGAGCGCCGGTCCGCACCCATGTTTTCAAAAGGTCTTTGCCCAGGGGAAGGCGCGCACCGATGGCGGCTGGGCCCTCGAGATGTCGCTCGATGTTGAATGGTCGCACGCGATTGCTCCCGGCGCGGACATTGTCCTCGTCGAAGCCGCGAACGGCCGGGTGTCCAGCCTCCTGACCGCCGTCGATGTCGCAGTGACCTACGGAGCCAGGATCGTGTCCATGAGCTGGGGAGGCTCTGAATTCTCGACCGAATCGGGGAGCGACTCTCACTTCAATCACAGCGGCGTGACGTTTGTGGCCTCCTCCGGCGACGCCGGCACCGGCGTCATCTGGCCGGCCGCGTCTCCGTACGTCGTCGGCGTGGGTGGCACGACCTTGCCGCTCGACGCTACGGGCAATCTTACCGGCTCAGAAACCGCCTGGAGCGGTTCCGGAGGCGGCATCAGCGCGTACGAGACGGAGCCGGGCTATCAGTCCGGCTACCCCATTCCGGCCAGCGGAAGCAAGCGCGGCATCCCCGACGTGTCGTATGACGCCGATCCCGGCACGGGAGTCTCGGTATACGACTCGACGAACTACCAGGGCCAAAAGGGCTGGTTCAGCGTCGGCGGCACCAGCGCCGGTGCGCCCCAGTGGTCTGCCCTCTTCGCACTGGCCGACCAGGGTCGCGCGGCGCTGTCGAGCAACAGCACGGGCAGCTCCCCCGTGTATCACGCGGCGGCGTCGGCCGTGTACGGATCGAACTACCGTGACATCACAAGCGGCAGCAACGGATCGTGCGCAACATGTACCGCAAGAACCGGTTATGATTTTGTCACCGGCCTCGGTAGTCCCCTCGCCAACAACATCGTGCCGTATTTGAACACACATTGACCGCCACAGACCTTCCGGTCCCCGTCGACAGACGCTACTTTGAGGATTACGTGCCGGGGTCGGTGCTCGAGTACGGAGCGATAACCGTGACCGAGGAGGACATGATCGAGTTTGCGGAGCGGTTTGATCCACAGCCGTTCCACGTCGACGCGGACGCCGCGGCGGAAGGGCCGTTTGGCGGACTGATCGCGAGCGGATGGCACACTGCGAGCGTGATGATGCGGCTCGTCGCCGATCACTATCTGTCCAAGGTCGCCAGCCTCGGCTCTCCCGGCGTGGATGAGCTTCGTTGGACACGGCCGGTGCGACCAGGCGATTCGTTGCGCGTTCGAGTGTCGATCATGGAAGCCCGTCGCTCCCGGTCGAAGCCTGATCGAGGCGTGGTGCGTTCGCGGGTGGAGATCGTGAACCAGCGCGGAGATGTCGTGATGAGTCTCCAGGCCCTCAACATATTGCGGTGCAGAAACGGGGGCCGATAGGGCGGAAGGGGCGCCTGCTTCTTGTTCCTTCGCGATCGTGACGCTGTGTCATCGCCGGAGGTGCCTGCCGGAGTGGTATACTGGGAGGTACTTAGTCGGCGTAGGGAGCGTGATATTTGAAGCGTCCAAACTACAATGCTGCGAAACGAGCCCGCGAACTGAAACAGAAAGCAAAACGCGACGCGAAGTTGGCACGCAGGCAGGTCCGCGCAGGCAGTCCGGCGCCGCAGCCGGACGTTCCACCCGAACCGAACGCCCCGATCCCTCAGGAGCAGGACCACGCCCCGCTGACCCATCAAGGGACCTAGGGCGCCCCGTGGACATCCGGAGGCGTCCCCTCAACGCGGCCGCGCTCGAAGTGCGGGAGCGAACCACGCGAATTCGCGCCGCGGCCCGCAAGGGCCGGACCACGGCGGAGATCGCCGAAGGGTATGACTTCCCGCTCAAGATGGTGGAGCAGATCCTCGCGCCTGTCGCCGACGTGCGGCTGTCCGACCCCGCGCATCTGCTGAACGACCGCGCCGTGGCGGCGGGACTTCCCGCCGCGGACATTCAAGTGTACTGGGCGGG
>DASYZR010000095.1 GCA_035945995.1 bacterium | reverse complement strand
CGCGGCAGGAGCTGCGAGCGGAACGGTTCCTCAGTATCCCGCACTCGCGGCGCACGGACCTCGAGCGTCCCACAGCCCACCGCGATCTTGCGAGGCTTCCCGGTCCCGTTCCGGTACCCCCGCCGACGCCCGGCGCTGTGTTCATAGCGCGCCCGGCCGAGAAACTCCCCGACTTCCTCTTCTAACGCGCTGATCAGCATCCGCTGTGCCCCGTCACGCGCCAGAACGTCCAGGGTCGGCCGAACTTCCTCCTTGTCCAACCCCCGTAGGGGCTGGTATCCTGATATGGGCGTACTCCTCTCCCCTCCCCGCCGAGGGAGGTTTCCGATGTGGTGGATCTCGGAGGTGGTACGCCCCTCGAATTTCCACACCCTTTGACATTAGCTCAAGGTGGACACGTTTGAGGCCGGTGTGGAAATTGTCCTGGCGATCCGGGCGTACGGCCGGCCGAAGGCCGATGTCGTGTGGATCCAGGACTCCACGGCGGTGGAGCGCCTGGTCCGTCAGGATGATGCGACTGCGTGGGAGAGGTCTGCAGATCTGATGACAGGCGTGGCGCCGCCTCTCGCGAGACGGCGCCACGGTGTCTTGCGGACTCAGTTTCCGGACCGGCCGTTTGCAGGCGTTTGCAAACCACCGTTGAACCGGTGCTCAGCGACACCCGCATGGCGCGCGGAAATTCTTGTGCTGCAAGGGTTTGCGGGTGGTGGAGACGGCGGGACTCGAACCCGCGACCCCTGCTTGCAGAGCAGGGGGGCGCGGGCAAACTCGCAGGCCTAAGCCTACGAATCGCCCCTCCATGGTCTTGGGTGCGAACGATGTCACAATAGCGGCACAACATGGCCGCGCTCGTTCGCGGCATCCCTTGTAAATTGGGGTGTTTCGCAAGGAGGAACCGTGGGTTCGAATCCCACCCCCTCCGCCAGTACCGAGCAAGATACCCCTCATCGAGGGGCAGCACTGCGCCCTAAGTTGACGAGTACATACAGGGCTTATCGGACCAGGGATCGCACAGTGAGGCCGACCGCTTCTGCACTTTGACGTTGGTTCCGATCAGCGGTGAGGAAGGTAACGTGAACACCGCCTGTGTCCCGGAAGAAGAGCGCTGACGCGATATGGATCGCGTCCAGGGTCCGGGTCGGGACCTTCCGGACAACCTCTTCAGCCCGGGTCAAGACCGCAGCGACCATTTCGACGAGAATCCACTTGGCCGTTCATCCCCCAGGCGGCGTAGAGCGGCGTTGAAGGCAGTCCGCCGTAAAGATCCGCCTCGATGCTTGGCCACAATGGCCGACAACGCTTCGACCGGGGCCAGTGCCGACGTAACGATGGGAGACGCCGCTGTCTCCAGGGATGCGGCGTCCGACCCAGCTTCTTGGACCACGCGTTGGACGAGCACGCTCGTGTCCACATACAGCCATGTGGCGACGCTCATCGCGCTTCGCGTTCCTGATTCAGGAACTGCGAGACCGGGATGCCTTGTGCCCGAACCGGCTTGGCGCGGCCGACGGGGCCGGGACGGGTCGGGAGGCGCACAAACCCCGCCTGTGCCAGTCTCTCGAGAGTCGCGCTAACGGTCCGCCCTGCCCGCAGTGGAGTCACAACCGCAATCGGGTGCCCCCTATCCGTAAGGATGACCTCCTCGCCCCGTTTGATTGTCTTGACGAGGGTAGAGAAGTGTTGGTTGGCATCGCGTAAGCCAAGCCGCAGGCGAGGTCCTCCAGGTAGTGACCGTAACTACATCGTATCGGGTGACCGGCAAGGATGTCGATGACCGACGAAAACGCTCTGGAGTCGCATTGATCCTGCCGGCGATACGTCGCAGTCTCCCACCGCGAAATGGTGTTGGGCACCACGTAGATTCGGCGTATGTCCGAGAGCACGCTGCGGTGGCGTGGAAATGTCAGTCAACGGGTGGGCTTGGCTGGTTCACTATCACAACTCAGCCGGTAAGGGCTGGCTGTGGTGTGTTAGAGTAAGCTTCAGGCTGAAACGATTTACTCCGTCGCCTTCACCTCGTCCAACTCTCCGCGCTTGATCGATTGCACGAGAACATTCCACTCCGCCGGCGACAACGTGACGCGGTTGGCGCCTTCGCCGATACGGACTTCGTGCCCATCGATCTCGACCGCAGGGCACTGGCTGCAGGCGGGACACAGCGAAACGACCTTGATCATCGTGCTCCACCTCCACTTGTACGTGTGCGACGGCCGCCCGGCACGGTCTCGATCAAAGGGCAGATGGCGTGCCGCGTGACCGCGCGGCCATTCGGACGCGCGCGATATGCGCGTAAGACGGTCTGGAGCTCGAATTTCAGCGCCTGGAGTCTGACGATTTGCTGATCGATATTTCTGACATGGTCCGAGAGCATGGTGCGCACGGAGTCGCACGGAAGCCGGCCATCGCTTCGGGCGATGATGATCTGCCGGATCTCTCTCAGCGTCAGGCCCAGGCTTTTCGCATTGGCAATAAAGGCGATCTGCTGCCGGGACTGCCCGTCATAGAGCCGGTATCCACCTCCCGACCGTCGCGGAACCGGCAGGAGGCGCAGGGCCTCATAGTACCGCAATGTCCCCGGACGTACGCCCGACTCTTTGGCGACCTCACCGATCAGCTTCCCTTCCATGGACCCCTCCGATCCAGGCTCAGCCTATACCTTCCAGTAGAGGAGAAGGTCAAGAGACCCCCCCTCCGCCACAAGCCATGATCGCCCGAAGGCGCCGCAAAATCGGGTAGGGAGCGGAATTACCTCCGCTCCCCCACCACACCACGGGACATGCGGGTCCGCATCCGGCGGTTCACCAAGCCTCCCGAAGTCGGTGGTATCTTGCGGTGACACTCTCCAGACCTTGTTGCTGCCAGAAGGTCACGTTCAGGAGCCGGCCGAGAGGCTTGCCAGCGATGCGCCACGGGCCATGACCCGTGTATGCCAACCGGGCGTCCCACTCCCGTGCCCCTACTCGACGCAACTCCCGATACCGTGTGCGTGGCCGTCGCCATTGCCGCCACAAACACATCCGCAATCGCCGCCGAAGCCATTCTTCGAGCTCCTCCACCACGCTCGGCGTCTCTGCCAACGCAAAGAGCCGATCCAGCCGAGCAGATACTCGTTACGCCGCTGAATCCGGCGCTCGAGGCTCTGACTGCGACTGGCGCGTGTAAGGCGTCGAATGGTCCCTTTGACTTTGCGGAGCGCCCGTGGCGCAATGCGGATGCGCACCGCCTTCCCAGGTAAAAACGTGAAGCCCAGAATCTCGCAGCGCTGGGCTCAGCGGACCCCCTTGGGGCGTCCCCTCGGAGGTCGCCTGCACCACGCCGCTGATCATCACGCCCGCGTTCAGATGCATGCTGGGCGTACAAAACGAGAGCGGCCGGTTTCCGGCCGCTCTCGCTACGTCACATCGGGCTTCTGAAGAAGAGCGCCGATCGGTTAGGCGACGACGCGGACGTTGCTCGCCTGAGGACCCTTTTGTCCCTGCGTGGCCTCGTACTCGACCTTCTGGCCTTCGTTGAGGGTCTTGTAGCCGTCGCCCTGAATCGCGCTGAAATGCACGAACAGGTCCTTGCTACCGTCCTCCGGGGTGATGAATCCATACCCCTTCTCCGCGTTGAACCACTTCACGGTACCCGTAGCCATCATGTACCCACCCACCTTATAGATCGTGCTACCAACCGACTTTGCAGCCTGCTGATGCCCTTCAAGTATGACACGTCCCGCCCGCAGAAACAAGCAACGGACGCTCCCCCGACGATGCGAGAGAGAGCCCGCTTTGTTAGCGGGGCGCGTCAGGTTTGCCGTGGCCGCGCGAGCGCGTCGTGTACGCGCGGATGTGGTTGAGGATCGCCGGTTCGTCCCGCCGGTTGAACCGCAGTTCGGCCCGGGGCGGCCGCGGCGTCACCACGCCGCTGCTGATCCGCCAGCCGCGGTGGATCATCGCGTTGATGCCGGCGAGAACCGCCTCAGTCCCCCAGAAGACCAGCCCGCTCGCCCGCGATCGGGTGGCGGTGGGAGCCGCCCAGTTGCCGTCCAGGTATCCGCGCAGGAACGGGG
>DASYZR010000094.1 GCA_035945995.1 bacterium | reverse complement strand
CTCGGCCAGACGGCTGCTGTCCGTCGGTCGGGACAGCCACACGGGATCGCGCATCGAGAGGTCGACGTTGATCATCCTTCGGATCGCGGCCTGCAGTTCGTCGAGCGCCATCGGCGCATCGTGGTCGACGGACGGCTGGTCCCATTCGATCGCCGCGATGCGATAGACGCCGGATCCGAGCGGAACAACGGCGAAGTTGCCTGTGTTTGTGCGGGCGATCCCGAAGTCGCGCCCCGCGAGCGCGGGGACACCCTGTTGCAATGACTCGAGCGCGCCCGCGGACAGTTTCACGTCCCCCATCCGCCCGATAATCGTCGGCTCGAGCCCGGGGAACGCGACCCCCAAGTGCTTTCGGACCGCGCTATGCCCCCCGTCGCAGCCGGCCAAGTATTGGGCCGGCAACTCATACCTCCCAGACGCGGTTTGGACCGTAACCGTGACGCCCTGTTCACTCTGGCGCAGCTCGACGACCTCGTGGCCGCGCCGGATCTCTGCCCCCAGTTCCCTCGCGCGCTCCTCGAGCAGCGCCTCGACGCGCGCCTGCGGGACGACGACGCCGTAGGGATGCGGGAAGTCGAGTTTGCGAAGATCCAAGGGAAACATGGCAAAGTTCAGGAAGGGCGGCGCCGGGTTGCCGACGGTAAAGCGATCGAGAATGCCGCGATGCTCGAGCATCTCCATAGAACGGGCCTGGAGACCCAGTGCCTTGGATAGTCCCGTCGGCTCGGCGAGCCGTTCCAGGACGGTGACGCGTACGCCGGCCAGCGCCAGCTCGCACGCCAGCCAGAGTCCGGTCGGGCCGCCGCCGGCCACCGCGACCTCGGGTCCTCCGGGACCGGCATCGAACGTCTCTCTGTTGATGTCGCTTCGCGTCGGTTCCGGTCCTCGCATTGCGGTCCTTACCTCCGGGCGCATGATGTGTTGCCTCGGTCTTTGCGTTCGGAAATATATTTGACATATAAAATATTGACTCACAAATAATATTCGCCCGACCGGGGAGTTGTCAAGCGACCCTGCGTTTGACGTAGAGCCTCACGGTTTGTAGTATTTTGGACGTCAACAATCAAGCGGGTGCCGCTCTTGCCGACACGACGGAGAACGGAATCGACGTTCCGGGACGGCCTCGGCGTGCTCCGCCAGGGCCTGAGGCAAAGGGCCTCCGGACTGCCGGATGTCGACGTGGACTACGTCGACGCCGCGCTGACAATCCTGCGAACCGCGCTTGAGATCAAGAATTACTACGCCGTCTCCCTCCTAAGCCGGGTCGATCTCACGCCGGCCCGCCTGAACCTCCTCATGGCGCTCTTTCTCTCCGAGGACCAGGCGCTGATGGCGTCAGAGTTGGGGGAGCTCTTGGTCGTCAGCCCCGGGAACATCACCGGGTTGGTCGACGGCCTTGCAAAGGACCGGCTCGTGCGTCGGATTGCCGACTCCAGCGACCGTCGTGCCGTCCTCGTCGAGCTCACGGACAAGGGGCGCCGCTTTGTCCGCTGGCTCGCCCCGATTCACTTCCGGCTGGTGCGCTCGCTGATGTCGGGCCTCGGCAGAGCTCAGGCCCGGTCGCTCACAGCGCTGCTGGATGAAGTGCGCAGACAGGTTCGGAGCGTACCGCCGCCGACAATTGCCCGCCGCCCTTTCTAGCCGGCCCGCTCTCGCCGCTCAAACGCCCTTGGCGAGCCGGACGAGCAGCGGCATCACGTCGGTGCCCTTGAGCGTCCCGAGCGCGCCGCCCGCGCAGGCCTTCTCGTTGTAGACGCGGGTGCCGTCCGGCGCGACGCCGGCCCCCGCCACGACCAGCGGCACCGGGTCGTCGGAATGCCGCCCCAGGGTGACCGGCGTCGCGTGATCGGCCGTCACCGCGATCACGACCTCGTCGAGCGGCACGGTCTCCAGAAGCGTGCCGAAGAACGCGCGGTCGATCAGTTCGATGACGACGCGCTTTGCCTCCGCCAGGCCGTCGTGCCCGGGCTCGTCGGGCCCCTTCAGGTGCATGTAGAGGCCGTCGAAGTTCTTATACTCCCGCGCGGCGGTCTGGGCCCACTCGCGGTAGACGCGCTCCTTGTCGTCGTCCCCTGCGGGGGACACGGGGATCACGTGCATGCCGGTGAGCACGGCAATCCCGCGCTCGACCGGCATCTCGACGAAACACCCGAACCGCGCCCCGAACCGCTCGGCGATTGGCGGCAGCTGCGGCGCGTGGTCGCCCGCGTCGCGGACGAGGATCAGGTTGGCGGGCGGCTTCCCGTCCGCGCGGCGGCGCGCGTTGACCGGGTGTTGGTCGAGAATCCGCCGCGCCTGCTCGGTGAACTCGTTGACCAACGCGGCGGACGCCCGCGCCTCCTCGCTCTGATCGAGGGGCTCGCAGACCTCGACCTCATTGCCGGCGTGCTCGCGGGCGACGCCGAGCCCTTCGACACGGCCGTACGCGGGGTCGGTGTTCGAGATCTTGGCCGACAGACGGCCCCCCCGCCGCCGGATCACGAGCGCGGCCCGGTGCGCCACGCTGCCCCGCAGGTCGAGGTCGGCCGGCACGGCGGACAGCCGCACCTCGCGGGTGACCGTCTCGGCGAGCGCGTGCGCCTCTTCCGTCGTCAGGTTCCGCCCGGCCCGGCGGTCGACGATCGTCCGGCCCTCGCCTCCCGTCGCGAAGTTGCCGCGCAGCGCGAGGTCGCCGTCGGCGAAGCGCATCCCCGACCCCACGACTTCGAAGACGCCCCGGCCGGTGTGATATGTGAAGGGATCGTATCCGAGCATCGCGATGACGGCGACGTCGGACTCGGGCGCGATCCCCTTGCCGACCGTCTGCACGAGCCCCGTCCGGCCGTCGAGCGTCAACGCGCCGAGAAAGGGGACGGCCGCCGCCTCGAGCGGCGTGCGGCCGCCGAGCGACGGGACCGGCCGGTCGCCGAGCCCGTCCAGAATCACGTAGAGGATGCGTGCCATGCCGTCACCTCCGCGTTCGCGTCGCGGCGCCGGCGTGATCGCTCAGGCGCGTCCACGAGGCGCGCGAACCGATCTCGGTACTCTGAGCCGCGCCAGCAGGTCGGGGCTCAGCGTCCCGCGCGAGATCTCCTCGACGGGGCCGGTGAGCCGCAGCGCGTACTCGGGCCCGACCTCGACGCGCAGCACGCCGCCCGGGCTGCGCACCGCCACGTCGCGCCCCACAAACCCGTGCCGCACGCACGCCGCGGCCACCGCGCTCGAACTGCTGCCGGAGGCCATCGTCTCGCCGGCGCCGCGCTCCCAGATCCGGATCGTCACGCCGCGCCGCGAATCCACGCGCACGAACTGAACGTTCGCGCGGTTCGGGAACATCGGGTGATGCTCGAGCGCGGGGCCGAGCCGCGCCAGGTCGACCGCGGCCGGATCGTCAACGAACACGATGCAGTGCGGATTACCGACCGACACGGCCGTGACGCGGAGGCGCTCGCCGGCCGCATCGACCGGCTCGTCGACGACGTCACGGTCCGTCCCCGTCACCGGAATCTCGCGGCTTCGAAACGTCGCGCGTCCCATCTCCACGGTGATCGACCGCACCGCGCGGCCGCGGATGTCGAGGGTCACGCCCACGATCCCGCCCTTCGTCTCGACCGCGACCGTCCGGCGGCGCAGATACCCGTGGTCCCACAGGCACTTCGCGAAGATCCGGATGCCGTTGCCGCTCTTCTCGGCCTCGCTGCCGTCGGGGTTGAAGATGCGCAGCCCGGCGTCCGCGCGGCGGCTCCGCTCGAGCGTCAGGATCCCGTCCGAGCCGACCCCCTCGTGGCGGTCGCAGATCCGCCGGATCCGCTCCGGCGTGAGGCGCACCGACAGCGTGCGCGGATCGACGACGAGATAGTCGTTCCCGAGCGCATGCGACCGCACGTACTCGTTCCGCCCGAGCCGCGGCACGGCCTTACCCCCGACCGGGGGCTCCACCCCGGCGCGGACGGCGGCGCGTCCGGTCGCGCCGAAGCGCGGCGGCGATGACGCCATTCATGAGCTCCGCAAAGGAGATGCCCGCCGCACGCGCGGCAAGCGGGACGAGGCTGCCCTCCGTCAACCCGGGAATGGTGTTGACTTCCAGCACGATGGCGTCGCCGGCGCACAGAAAGATATCCACCCGCGAGAATCCCTCGCAGCCCAGCACCTCGTGGGCGCGCAGCGCGAGCCGCTGCACTTTGTCCGCCTGGGGCGCCGGGATCCGGGCGGGACAGATCTCTTCCGAGGCACCTTGGTACTTCGCCTCGTAGGTGAAGAACTCGCGCTTCGGAACGATTTCGATGACGGGCAGCGCCCGCGGCGCGCCGGTGTCCGGGTCTTCCAGGACGGCGCACGTCAGTTCCGCGCCCCGCAGGTATTCCTCGATCAGCACGACGTCGCCGTAGTCGAGCGCCTCCTCGACGGCCGCATCGAGTGCTTGCTCCTCGTGCACGATCGTCACGCCGAAGCTGGAGCCCTGCGCGTTCGGCTTGACGACACAGGGATAGCCGAGGTCGCGGGCGACCCGCGCGGCGAGATCCGCCCGGCCGGCGGGCCACCGGCCGGCTTCGAGCACGGTCCACGCCGGCACGGGCACACCGCTGGCCTGGAGCACCTGACGGCTGCGGAGTTTGTCCATCGCGAGCGCGCTCGCGAGCACCCCGGAACCGGTGTACGGGATGCCGAGGAGCTCGAGGAGCCCCTGCACGGTGCCGTCCTCGCCGTAGGGACCGTGCAGGGCGATGAACGCGAGATCGACCTCACCCTCGCGCACGACCTCATCGATGTGGCGCGGGCCTGACGCGAGGGCCGGCACGGACGACGGCACGGGTCCGGCCGTCGCGGCGGAAGCGGCGGGCGTCGCGGGCGCACCCGCGTCCGAGCCGCCGGCCCGTTCGGACGCGCCGGGCGTGAGTCCCATAGCGCCGGAGGCCGCGAGCGCCAGCAGATCCGGCCGCGGCAGCCACTTGCCGTCCGCGGTGATCTCCACCGGCAGCGCCTCGTACTTCGCCGGGTCGAGGGAGGCGATCACGCGAGTGCCGCTCGCCAGCGACACCTCGCGCTCGGCGGAGGGACCGCCAAACAGCACGGCCACGCGGAGTCGCCGGGGAAAACGCGGAGGAACGGACGGCATGGGATGCGCCGCCGTATTCGGGAACGAAGGATGGTTCCCCTCCGGTACCGTACGACAGACGCATGGCCATTCGCGGGGTGATTTTCGATCTCGGCAGTACGCTCATTCACCGGACCGGCCTCGAGCTCGAACGCGTGAAGTGCACGTCGCTCGCATCCTTCGCGGCGTCGCAGTACGGATGCCGCGACCCGGAGGCGTTCGCGGTGCATCTGCTGGAGCTCCGGCTGGCCGCCTGGAAGCGTTCGGAAGCGGAGCAGGTGGAGATCGCCGCGACGACCACGTTCGCCGCGGCGTTCGCCGCGGCCGGCCTTCCCGCCGGCGGCGCCGTCCTGCGGGAAGCCGAGGCGGTCTTCTTCGAACCGGAGGTGCGGATCAGCCGGCTCTACCCGTCCGCGATCGAGACGCTCGAAGCGCTCGCCGGGAGGGGACTGCACGTCGGGATGATCAGCAACGCCACGAGCCACGAGTTGATCGTGGACATCACCCGGCGGCACACGATCGACCGCTACCTCGACCCGATCGTCTCCTCGGCCCGGTTCGGCCGCACCAAGCCGCACCCGACGATCTTCCGGCACGTCTTGGAAGATTGGGATATCGGGCCGGGCGACGCGGTCATGGTGGGCGACACGCTCGGCGCCGACATCCTCGGCGCCAACACGGTCGGCATGCGATCGATCCTGGTCGACATCGAGCCGAACCCCGACAACCCCCGATATGCCGCGCGGGTGCGGCCCACCGCCACGGTTGTGGACCTCGACGCGATCCCCGCGTTGATCGACGGCTGGAACGGGACCGGCGGCCGGGGATGACGCACGGTGCACCGTCAGGGGGGACCGAATGAGACGTCACGTGCGGGACGGATGGCTGGCCCTGGTGATCATCATGCTGGTGGTCTTCCCGTGGAATCCGCGGGCGACGCTGGGCGCCGGGACGTTTGCATCGAGCAACGCCGGCATCACGAACGCCGCCGTGGGCACCGCGGTGCCCGGAGCAGGCTCGGCGGGATTCGGGACCCAGGAGTTGTGCGTCCCCGGCGGCAGCTACACGACGAACCAGTCTGAATCGAATTTGGTCGTCGATCCGACGAACGCGGCGCACCTGCTCGGCGGGGCCAAGTTCTTCTTTTCGGGCACCGACCCGTTCCCGCCGTCGCTCAGTGGCACGTCGGGCCGGTTCGTCGACTGGTCCGGCGAATATCAGTTCCACCTGGGATTCTACGACCTGGGGATTTCGAAATCCGGCGTGACCGCCGCCTCGGGGCTGGTGCCCGGATACACGTGCGCGGACCCCAACGGGTTTGACGCGACCACCGATCCCTCGTTCGCGTTCGACACCGAGGGCAACCTGTACGCCTTCGTGCTCGCGATTAACTACAGCAACGCGATCGACGGCGTCTTCGTCTCGAAGCGGACGCGGGCCGGGATCTGGGGCGCCCCGGTGGCGGTCGACAGCTTCGGCGGCCGCTCCGGGAAGGGGCACGAGTTCGACAAGCAGTGGATCACCATCGATACCACGAACGGCCCCCGCCGGGACGCTATCTACGTCGTCTACGTGGACTTCAGCACCGGGGTGGGGCGCATCAAGTTCGCCCGCTCCGCCGACCACGGGGCTACGTTCTCGAAGCCCGTCGTGATCGGGACCCTCAGCGGCCCTCACGCCGCGACCCCGCAGATCGCCGTCGACGGCCGGGGCTTTGTCTACGCGACGTGGTGGGGGAACTTCCAGGGCGCCTTCCTGGGGCAGGGCAGCCTCGTGGTCGCGGTGTCCACCGACGGCGGCGACACGTTCCGGGGGCCGTTCGACGCCGTCGATTTCTCGGTCGCCACCACGGGCACGCCCGGCACCTTCGGCGGGCAGATCGTCCAGAACACGACGTTTCGCTTTGGCCTGAACTACTTCTTCGCCGCCGACCCCCACGGGACGCACGTCTACGCCGCGGAGAACCGCTGGAACACGAGCCCCGCGCAGGCCGGCTTCTATAACGTGATCCTCCACCGCGGAACGTTCGACCCCGCGACGCAGAGCATGACCTGGCAGACGATCGGCCGCAGCAACGACAACGCCACCGCGACCGATTCGTTCGAAGCGGGTGTCGCGGCCGACCGGGGAGTCGTGGCCGTCGCCTGGTACGATCGGCGGCTGCCGTGCGGTACGAATGCGCGCTACTTCACGCGTCCCGGCGCGACGAACTACTGCATCAACACCGCGGTGCAGTTCTACCTCGACACGGGCGGCGGGCTGACGAAGCTCGGCGCGAACATCCGCGCCAGCGCCGCGACGTGGGATCCGCAGCAGCCCGGCGACTGGCTGGACAGGGGCGTCGGCGATCTCCCGCACTCGCAGTTCGATGCGTGTTTTGACGCGTCCGTCCAGGGCCGGATTTGCGTCAGCTTTGCCGGCGACTACTTCGGCCTGGCCCTGGCCAACGGCGCCGCCTACGTCCTCAACGTCTCGACGGCGCCGGCGTTCAACACCGCGGGGTCGATCGTCCCCCCCGCCTACCGGTTCTGGAATTCCACCGCCCAAGCGTACGCGCGGCAGGAACCGGTCGCCACGTTCTACCAGCAGCAGGTGCTGCAGATCGTCCCGGTGCCGGCCCACTAACTCAGGGCGCTCGCCGTGAGGGACGAGCGGGGCGCTAGACCTTGCCGAGCGCCTGATCGAAGTCGTCGATCAGATCCTCCAGGTCCTCGATCCCCACGGAGACGCGAATCAGTCCGTCGCCGATGCCGGCGGCGAGCCGCACCTCGCGCGGCATGTTGACACTGGTCGTCGACGCCGGGTGGGTGACGAGCGTGCTGATGCCGCCGAGACTGACCGCGAGCTTCGCCACCCGGAGCGCCTCGACGCATCGAGCACCGGCCGCGACATCGCCGGCCACCTCGATGCTCATCATCCCGCCGAATCCCCCCGGCATCTGCCGGGCCGCGATCGCGTGGCGCGGATGGCCGGGGAGGCCCGGATAATGCACGGCCGCGACCTTCGGGTGCGCGCTGAGGTGCCGCGCCAGGACGAGCGCGCTCGCGTTGTGCCGCTCCATGCGCAGGCCGAGCGTGGCCACGCCCCGGATCAGCAGGTACGCGGCGAACGGGTCGAGCACGCCGCCGAAGATGCGCATCGTGTGGACGCACGGCCGAAGCGACTCGCGGGAGCCGGCGATCACGCCCGCCGTGACGTCGTGGTGGCCGCCGAGGTACTTCGTGGCGCTGTGGCAGACGAGATCGACGCCGAGCCCGAGCGGCCGCTGATTGTACGGTGTCGCGAAGGTGTTGTCGGCCACGGTGCGCGCGCCGTGGGCGCGCGCGAGCGCCACGACGCCGGCGATGTCGACCACGCCGAGCAGCGGATTGTTCGGCGTCTCGATATAGAGCAGCCGTGTGTTCGGCCGGAGCGCCCGCTCGTACGCGGCCACGTCGGGGTCGTCGAGCAGCGTGGCCTGGACCCCGAACCGGGCGAGCACGTCGGTGAAGAGCTGGAACGTCGCCTGGTACACGGTCTTCGGCGCAATCAGGTGATCGCCGGCCTTGAGCAGCCCGACGACGGCGGTCGCGATGGCCGCCATCCCGGAAGAGGTCGCGAGCGCCGCCTCGGCGCCTTCGAGCAGCGCCACCTTCTGTTCGAAGAGATCGGTGGTCGGATTGCCCCACCGGGTGTACAGGTAGCCCGGTCCGGCCTCCGCGCTGAGCCGGGCGCCGTCTTCGACGGTATCGTACTTGAACGTCGCCGTCTGATAGATCGGCGCGGCCACCGACTTGTTCGCGTCGGCGATCCGTCCGCCGTGAACCGCCGTCGTGCTGAACCCGCGGCCGTCCTGCCCCGCGAAGACCGGGCGCTTATGCGATGCCATGCGATCGTCCTCCCCTTTCCCTCCCGCCGGCGTCCCGGCCGGACTGCCGCGCCGGCGTCTCGTGCGCGGGCCTCGCCTCCCCAATTACCACGCCGAGCAGAATCGCCGCCGCCCCCGCCGCCTGCCGCGGGCCCAACGCCTCGCCGAGCCACGCCGCGCCGAACCCAACCGCCGCCACCGGCTCGAGCGCAAACAGGAGCCCGGTGCGCGTCGGCGACACCACGCGCTGGGCCCATGCCTGCGCGAGGTATGCGCCGAGCGTCGCCGCGACCGCCATAAACACGATCGCGCCGGCGACGGATCCCGGCACCGCCGCGGGAGCCGCCTCCGCCGTCACGGCCCAGGCACCGGCCAGCACCGCGACCGTCGCGATCTGCACGGCCGCAAACGGCGCGGCCGGCACCGCCGCGGCGACCTGTCCCACGATAATCGCCTGCAGCGCGAGCGCCGCGGCGCAGCCGAGGACCAGCGCGTCCCCGCCGCCCGGGCGGCCGCCCTGCCACAGCAGCAGCCACAATCCCGACGCCGCGAGCAGAACAGCCCCCGCCAGCGCCGCATTGGGCGCGCGGCGGCGCCACACGAGCAGGATCAGCGGGATCATGACGACGTTCAAGCCGGTGATGAGCCCGGCGTGGCTCGCCGTCGTGGACCGCAACCCGACGGTCTGCAGGGCGTACCCGGCGAACAACACGGCGCCGGCCAGGATGCCCGCGCCCAGGCCGTCCGGTGCGAGACGTCCGCGCTCGCGCCACGCGAGCGGCGCCATCAGGAGCGCGGCGAGCCCGAACCGCAGCCCGAGATAGTGAAACGGTCCGAGGTAGCGCAGCACAAGCTTGCCAAGCGGGAACGTCGCGCCCCAGACGACGGCGACGCCGGCCAGCGACGCGTCGGCCGCGAGACGGATGAGCGCCGGGGGCATGGGAGCGCAGTTCGGGAGGTCCGAACAGCGCTCCTCCGCGAAGCCCTCGGCATGCCGATCGGCGCCCACGTCTCCATCGCGGGCCACCTGTACGACGCGATCCCGCGCGCGACGGCGATCGGGTGCGAATGCCTGCAGATCTTCGTCGGCAGTCCCCGGCAGTGGCGGCTCGTGTCGTACGCGCCGGCCGATCTCGCGGAGTTTCGCCGCCGCCGCGCCCGGGCCGGGCTTGAGCCGCTGGTCGCCCACGCGTCCTATCTCGTCAACCTCGCCTCGCCGGACCCGGCCCTCTTCCGGCGGTCCGTGGATTCGCTCACGCACACGATCCGCGGTATCGAGGCGCTCGACGGGCTCGCCGCGATCATCCATCCCGGGAGCACGCAGGGCGCGGAGTGGGACGAGTGCTGCGGTCGCGTGGCCCTGGCACTGCGCACGGTCCTCGCGCACTCGTCGCGGGCCATGGTCCTCTTGGAGGGCAGCGCCGGCGGCACGATCGGCGGCACGTTCGAGCAGTTGCGGGACGTCCTCGACGCCGCGGGGCGGAGCCCGCGTCTCGGCGTCTGTCTCGACACGGCCCATCTCTTCGCCGCGGGGTGGGATATTCGCACGCCGAAGGGCGTCGCCGGCATGGTTGACGCCTTCGACCGGAGGGTGGGACTCCGGTGGCTGCGCGCGTTGCACCTCAACGATTCGAAGGGCGCGCTCGGCTCGCGCCTCGACCGCCACGAGAACATCGGCGAGGGCCTGATCGGGCGCGGCGGCTTCCGCGCGATCGTGAGGCACCCGGCCCTTAGCGACCTGCCCGGGCTGATCGAGACGCCGGGATTCGACCGCCGGGGGCCCGACCGCCGCAACGTGATGATGCTCAAGGCCCTGCGTGGGACCGCCCCCCCGCCTGGGCGCCGCTACACCGTCCGCGGAACGGCCCCGAGGCCGGCGGGGGCGCCTGTGAGATGAAATGCGTCAATCACTCCGATCGGCCGGCCCTCGGCTACTGCTCGAGATGCGGCAAAGCGCTGTGCTCGGAGTGTCTCGTGCGGCTGTCGACCGGCAACTTCTGCGACGCGTGCGCGAACCCCAGTGCCGCGCGGCCCGCGCGCCGCGCGACGCCGTGGTGGCTCATCGTCCTGGTCGCGGGCGGGCTGATTGTCCTCCTTCGCCTGTTCGTGCACTGACGTCGGACGCTAGACGGAGGCCCGCGAAGAGATGCTCGAGCACGAGCCGCGGATTGAGATTGCGGTGGAGATCCGTTTTCGCGGCCTCGATCGCCGCGGCCGCCTCGCGCAGCCCCTCCGGCCGGGCCCGGTCGGCCCAGGCGGCGATCTGATCGCGGCGGTCGAGGTTGACGATGAGCGCCGGGTCCCGCGCCGCCTGCCAGACCGCAATGTCGCGAATCCAGAGCAGCGCCGTATCGAGCCACCGCTCGATGTCGTCCTTTTGCCGTGAGACCGCTTCGGCGGCGTCCAGCCGTTTGACTGCACCGCCCCCCGCCGCCGCCCCGAGCGCCTTCACGACCTCCTGCCGGAACTCGAGCACCGCCTCGCCGCCGGCCGCCTTCCGCAGCGCCAGGCCGGGCCGGCCGGCGGAGAGCGCGGCCAGGAGCGGCGCCCGCTCCGGCGGCACGCCGGCGCGCTCGATGAGCGCCGCGGCGATCTCCGCGGGCGGCACCGGGACGAAGCGCACGATCTGCGACCGGGAGACGATCGTCGGCAGCAGCGCCGACGCCGATTCTGAGAGGAGCACGATGACGCTCTGGGCCGGCGGCTCCTCCAGCACCTTGAGGAGGCTGTTCGCCGCTTCCGCGCGCATCGCCTCGGCGTCCTCGACGATGAACACTTTCCACCGCGCTTCGTACGGCGGGTAGGCCGCCTCCCGCTTCAGATCCCGGATCTGCTCGATGCCGACGGCGCGCCGCTCGGCGCCCGACTCGGTGCGCCCGCCCGGGGCGACGACCCGAAGATCGGGATGGGTGCCCGAGGCGACTTTGCGGCAGGCGAGGCAGACCCCGCACGCCTCGTCCCCGCCCCCCGACGGCGACACCTGGCCGGCGACAGGCAGGCGGGCCGTGCACAGGAGCGCCTGGGCGAAGGCCAGCGCGGCGGGGCGGCGGCCCACGCCGTCCGGCCCCACGAACAGGTAGGCGTGGGCGACGCGTCCGCTGCGAAGCGCGCCCTGCAGCACCGCGCGGGCCTCTCGCTGACCGATCAGATCGCGGAAAAGCATGAGGGAAGGCGGAACGCCGCCGCGGCTACACTTTCACCATCCGCTCGACGTCGAGAACGAACACGATCGCCCCCCCGACCTGGACCTTCACCGGATAGGAGATGTACGAATCGACGGGTTCGACCACCGGGGGCAGCGGGCTCACGAGCTGCTCGCGCACGTGGCAGTACTTCTGGACGACGGCCATGACGTCGTCGACGCGGTTTTCTTCCACGCCGATCAGGATGGTCGCGTTCCCTTCGCGAAGGAAGCCGCCGGTGCTCGCCAGCATCGTCGCCTGGAACTCGGCGGCCACGAGGCCTTCCATGAGCCGCCGCTGGTCCTTCTCCTGCACGATGGCCAGGATCAGCTTCACGGACTCCCTCCCGCCCGATGCTGTGCCCGGAGCACGCCGTCGACGGCGGCCGTGATCTCGCGCTCGACCTCGGCGACGGTCTTGCGCGCGTCGATCACCCGAATGCGCTGCGGCTCATTTCTGGCCAGCGCCAGAAACCCCTCCCGGACACGGGCGTGGAACGCGGCCGTCTCCCCCTCCAGCCGGTCGCCGCCCGCCCACCCGCCCGCGTCCGCGCGGCCCGTCGCCGTGCGGGCGCGCCGCAGGCCGGTTTCCGGGTCCAGGTCGAGCAACAGGGTGAGATCCGGGCGCAGGCCGCCCGTGGCGGCGTCGTTGACGGCCAGGACGACGTCGATGCCGAGCCCCCGCGCGACCCCCTGATACGCGAGGGAGGCGTCCACGTACCGCTCGCACACGACGACCCGCCCGAGGGCGAGCGCCGGCGCCACCACCTCGGCCACGAGTTGGGCGCGGGAGGCCGCAAAGAGCAGCATCTCCGTGCGCGGCGCGAGTTCGGCGTGGCGCGGGTCCAGCAGCAGCGCGCGGATCTGCTCGCCGACCGCGGTCCCGCCCGGTTCCCGGAGGGGCACCACGTCGCGGCCCTCCGCGCGCAGGCGCGCGACCAGCAGCGCCGCCTGGGTGGTCTTCCCGGCGCCGTCGGGCCCCTCGAGCGTGATGAACACGCCGCGATACCCGCCCGCCTGCCCCCCTGCCTGCCCTCCCGCCCCGCCGGCGGGGTGACCAGGAGCGCCGTCTGCCTGCCCCCGACCGGGGGCGGGGTGACCAGGGCCGGCGCCGACGTGGCCGGGCCTATTGGGGATAGATCACCACACGGCGGAAGGGGTCGGTCCCCTTGCTCTCGGACGCGAGGCCGTACCGCTGAATGAGCTGATGCTGCAGCCGCCGGAGGTACGAATTCTGCGGCCCCAATTCCACCGGCTGGGCCGCCGCCATGACCTCCGAGATGGCCTCCTCGGCCTCGCGCATCGCCTGCTCTTCGGGGCTCATCCGGTCCTGCACCCCGAAGATCTCCCGGAGCACGCCCTCGATCTGCGAGAGCGTGTTGCTCTTGATGATGTGCGTCGGCAGGCCCCGGTGGCCCGCGTCCTTGAGGCGTTTCGGCTGCCGGCGCTCCTGGGACTTGAGGGTGAGCAGCACGTCCGCGTCGTGCAGCGCGTCGGCGATGATGGCCGGCACCCGCAGCTCGCGGATCGCCCGCTCCAGTCGGTTGCGGCTGACGGCGTACGGGTAGATCCGGACGATCTTCTGCGGCGGCGCCACCGGCGGCAGGTGGCCGTTCGACAGCGCGGCGCCGTTGGCCGGCTGGGCCGCGACCTCGCCGCTCGTGATGCGGACCTCGCCCTCCGGCGTCCGCGTCCGGATCTCCGGCTTCGGCAGCGCCCCCCGGAGGAACCGGTCGACGACGTGCCCGACGTCGTGGTGTACCGCGAGCCGGTCCTTGTCCAGAATTTCAATGACCACGTCGAACGTCGGCGGGGCCTTGCGTTCGAGCACGGTCTTCTGCGTGCCGCGGCGGCGCGCTTCCTCGTCGCCCAGCGTCACGGCCTGAATCCCGCCGACGAGATCGCAGAGGGTCGGGTTCTGCAGCAGGTTGTCGAGGGTGTTGCCGTGCGCCGTCGCGATGAGCTGCACGCCGCGCTCGGCGATCGTCCGGGCCGCCAGCGCTTCCGCCTCGGTCCCGATCTCGTCGATGACGATGACCTCCGGCATGTGGTTCTCGACGGCCTCGATCATCACCGCGTGCTGGAGTTCGGGATACGGCACCTGCATGCGCCGCGCCCGGCCGATCCCGGGATGCGGGATGTCGCCGTCGCCCGCGATCTCGTTGCTCGTGTCGACCACGACGACGCGCTTGCTCGCCTCGTCCGACAGCACCCGGGCCGCCTCGCGGAGGAGCGTCGTCTTCCCGACCCCGGGGCGCCCGACCAGCAGCACGCTCTGTCCGGCCTCGATCACGTCGCGGACGATGTCGACCGTGCCGAACACGGCGCGGCCGACGCGCAGGGTGAGCCCGATGACCTCGCCGGCGCGATTGCGGATCGCGGAGATCCGGTGCAGCGTCCGCTCGATGCCGGCCCGGTTGTCCTTGCCGAACGTGCCGACCCGGCTCGCGACGTGGTGCAGCTCCTCGCGCGAGACGAAGCCGTCGGAGAGCCGCACCACGCGCTCCGGGAAGCGCGCCTCCGGCTCCCGGCCCAGATCGAGCACGATCTCGAGCAGCGTATCGAGACCGGCCTGCATCTCGATCTGCCGGCGAATCTCCGCCGGCAGCACTTCCAGCAGCAGATCGAGGTTGTCGGTAATATGGATTTGGTGAGCCGCCACCACCATCTGTCACCTCACCATTCGGCCACCGGCGTGTTGGGCCCAACAAACGACAAGGAGGAGAACCGCGGGCGGTTCTCCTCCTGCCGAAGCCACCGATATCGGCGAAGCATCACTGCCATTATTATAGATTCTCCCCCGGTACCCTGCAACCGCACCCCGTCTCCTTTGCTCCACTTCTACTCCACTTCGGCGATCAGGCACTTCAGATAGCGCGTCTCCGGGACGCCGAGCGCGACCGGATGGTCGCGCGCCTGCGAGCGCCGCTCCACGAGGCGCACCCAGCGGCCGGCGTCCCGTGCCGCCTCCCCCACGGTCGCCTCCAGCGCCGCCTCGCTCACGTGATAGGAGCAGGAGCAACTGATGAGCCAGCCGCCCGGCCGGAGCAGCCGGAGGGCCCGCAGGTTGATTTCCTTGTACCCGGCGAGCCCGCGCTCGAGCGCCGCGCGCGTCTTCACGAATGCCGGGGGGTCGAGCACGACGGCGTCAAACCGCTCGCGGCGGCGATCGAGGCGCCGGAGCTCGTCGAAGGCGTTGGCGGCCACGACGCGACAGCGGTCCCCGACACCGTTCAGCCCGGCGTGCCGCACGATCATCGCCGCGGCCTGCTCCGAGATCTCGACCGCTTTCACCAGAGCACCGCAACGTGCGGCGTGCACGGCCCACGCCCCGGTGTACGCGAAGACGTCCAGCACGTCCCCGCGCAGCAGGCCGGCGGCGTAGACGCGGTTCTCACGCTGGTCGAGAAAGAATCCCGTCTTCTGCCCGGCGGCCACGTCCACGAGAAAGGCCGCGCCGGCTTCCTCGATCGCCGCCTCCGCCGGCCCGCCCCCGGCGAGCCAGCCGGTCTCGCGGGCCAGCCCCTCGAGCCGGCGCACCGCCGGGTCGTTGCGGGCATAGACGCGACGGGCGCCCGTGAGGTCGAGCAGCAGCCGGACGAGCAACTCCTTGCGACGGTCCATCCCCGCGGTCAACGTTTGGAGCACCAGCGTGTCGCCGTAACGATCGACGATCAACCCCGGCAGCCGGTCGCCTTCGCCGAACACCAGCCGGAAGGCGGTCGTATCGGCCACGACGTCCCGGCGGAGCGCGAGCGCCCGTTCCAACCGCTCGCGAAAGAACGGCTCGTCGAGATCCCGGTCGGCCGTGGTGAGGAGCCGGACGGTGATCACCGAGCGCGTATTGAGGAACCCGGTCCCGAGGAGCCGCCCCGAGGCATCGTGCACGGCGACCGCATCGCCGTCGGCCGGGTCGCCGCGGATGCGCGCGATCTCCGCGCGGTAGACCCACGTGTGCCCGGCGCGCAGGCGGGCGTCGCGGCCGGGATGCAGCGTGACGATCGGGCGGGCCGGCGGCTGCGGTCGCGCCGGCGGGGGCTGGGGCCGATCAGAAGAGGCTTGTCTGGGCCGGCTGCGCGGCCGCGGTCCGGCGCTCCTCGTCGGCCGCTCCTCCGAACACGTGAATCTCCCCGAACAGGCCGTCGTAGCCTGGACGGATCTGCACCGATCCCTCGCGGACGCGCCGCACGCCGTCGACCACCCGGGGCCGCGTGTAGCGGGCGATCTCGTCCAGCGGGGCATCGAGCAGCACGTGAAATTCGCCGCCGAGCGCGCGCACGAGATTGAGGTACTCCTCCCGCACCGCGCCCGTGCCGGGCTGCGACCCGAACGCCGCGGCGATGATTTCTTCGAGCGGAATGAGATTGCGGAACGGGACGCGGTCCTCGCCGCCCTGACCTTCGGCCCGGTCGGCCAGGGCCTCGACGCGCGACATCACGCCTACGGTCACCGGCCGGCCGCAGACCGGACACCGGCCGCCCGCGGCCCGCGTTTCGGCCGGAGACATCCGTTGCTGGCAGGCGCGGTGGCCGTCGAAGTGGTACTTGCCCTCCTCCGGAAAGAACTCGATCGTGAACAAGAACCGCCGCCGGTCCTCGCCGCGCAGCACGCGGATCATGTCCGCGTAGTCCAGCTCGCAGTCGAGCACGTTGGCCTCGCGGCCCAGTTTGGCCGGGGAGTGCGCGTCCGAGTTGCTGACGAGCACGACGCGGTCCAGCTCGCTGAGCCGCCAGTTCATCGGCGGATCGCTGCTCAACCCGGTCTCCGCCGCGCGGATCTGGACGGCCTGGTCGCCGAAGCACTCCGCGAGCGCGTCGAATCCGGAGTTGCTGCCGTAGAGCGAAAACCACGGCGTCCACACGTGCGCCGGAATGACCATGCAGTCGGCGGAGATCTCCATCACGTACTCGACCAGTTTGTGGCTGGGCAGCGACAGCGTCGGCCGGCCGTCGGCCATCAGGCTCCCGAACCGCGCCAGCACCGCGTTGATCCGGTCCACAACTTCGAAGCCCGGCGCGAGGATGACGTTGTGAATCTTGCGGAGGCGGCCGCCCTGCGGGTAGATGTTGCTCACCTCGACGGTGAGCATGAAATGCCGTCCGCCGTGCGTGAACAGGCCGCGGCCGGTGGGCGTGAGCTTCGCCTTGAGCTCGCGCAGCCACACCGGATGGGTGAAATCGCCGGTCCCCACCACCGTGATGCCTTTGAGCGCGCACCACTTCGCGAGGGTCTCCACGTCCATGTCCCGGCTGGTCGCGCGGCTGAATTTCGAGTGGAGGTGCAGGTCGGCGATGACCGTTCGCGGCGGGACCCCGGCGTGAGCGTTCATGCGGATCCGCGAGCCGCAGGCGACGAACGAGTGGCATCCGGCATGTCAGATGGTTTCCCGCGCCGGCGGACTTCTCCTTCCATCTGAACGCGTCGAGAATCGGCGCCATCCGATCCACTGCCGCCGGGATCAACTGCTCGAGTGGCGCCACTCGCCTGAACGCGTCGAGAATCGGCGCCACCCGCCGCCGTCACATCTGCACGAGCATCCCGTGCACGAGCGCCTGGCCCACCACCGGCAGCAGCCCGGGGCGCCGGAGCGCGGCGGCGGCGAGGCTGCGCAGGAGCGGACGAAAGATCCGCGACTGGTACTGCGTGTCGCCGGCCGCTTCGACGCTCGCCCGGATCGCCGGACTCGCCTCGATGAACCGCATCACGAGATCGAGCTCGCGGTCCGCGAGGCGATTGAGGACGCGCCGGCCGAAGGCGGTAAACGCCACCTCGCGCCCGAACGCGCCGCGCCACCCGCGCTCGTAGGCCTCGGGCGCCTCCGGGTCGCCGGCCGCGTACCGCGCCGCGGCGCGGCCGGCGAGACGCCCGGCGACCATCGCAAAGAAGATGCCGCCGCCGGACGTCGCCTTCACCTGCCCGGCCGCGTCCCCCACGACCAGCAGGCCGCGTTGGGACGCGGGCGCGCGGCGGGTCAGCATCGGGATCCGGCCGCCGACCTTCCGGGTGATCACGGCCCCGGCCACCCGCCGGCGCAGCACGGCGTGCGTCGCCAGCAGCCGGTCGAGGTAGTGAACGGGCGCGCGGCCGGCGTCACGCGGGTCCACCGCCAGGCCGATCCGCGCGCGGTCCCGGCCGACGGGGAGCAGCCAGGCGAAAAACCCGGGGGCGACGTGACGGCCGAAGAACATCTCGGGCGTGTCGGGCTCGAGGCCGCCGACCCCGCGCATCTCATACTGCAGCCCGCAGGCATAGGTGCGATGGAGGTGCAGCCCCAGCGAGGCCGGCAGCCGGGGCGAGGCGCCCTCGGCGTCGATCACGAGGCGCGCCAGGGCTTCGAAGGGCTCCGGGCGGCCCGGGAACGCGCCGCGGAGCCGCATCCAGGCCCCGTCGAGGGCGGCCGCGGTCACCCGCACGCCGGTCACGACCTCGGCCCCGGCGCGCGCGGCGCGCGCGACGAGCCATTGATCGAAGGCGACCCGATCCACGACATACGAATCGGCCGACGGACGGCGCACGTGCACGGCGACGCCGCCGGGCGAGTGGAAGACCGCGGCGGCGAGCGCGTTGACGGCGAGATCGCGAGGCAGGTCGAACTCGCGGAAGGCGTGCAGGGAGAGCTTGCCGGTGCAGTGGGTGGGCAAC
>DASYZR010000093.1 GCA_035945995.1 bacterium | reverse complement strand
CGAATTGTCCGGACGAGCTTGTACCCGGCCGTGGCGTCCAGCACGGCGACGTCCAGCGTCCTGGGCGTCTCGGGCGACGGAGACATAAGGGAATTGCGATACCCTACGTAGACTCGGCTGCCGGAGGGGTCGGTCGCGACTGCTGGACCGTCGGGGATAACCGTCCGCTTGCTACGAGTCGTATCCACCAGCTCGATGACGCTGGAGAGGTTGAACGTGTTTGAGAAGTCCCGCGGATCTCCGAGCGAGCGTTTGATGCCGTAAAGACCGCCCTGCAGCGTTGACGGGGCGGCATTCTCCACTTCCACCGTGCCGAGGATGGTGTTGCGCGTCATGTCAATGACCGTCACCGTTTGCTTGCCTCTTGTCGTCCAGGGAGGGCTCAGCAGATACAGTCGAGCGTCCGGTAAGTCTTCAAAGAGGGTACCGAACTCGTGGGGAACTGGCAGAACGGCTACTCTCCGGTGTGTTGCGGTGTCAATAACGGACACTGCGTAGGCCGTTGAGTCATACACGTACAGCCGAGTCCCCTGGGGATTCACCGCTACCGCGCTCGGACTACCCACAGATCTCAGCGCATTGTCGTAGCCGACTCCCCAACCAGCGACGACACCTCCTACGCCGAGCGCGAGCAGGGAAATCTTCCACAACGGCGCGCGGACAATCCCCGATGGACCTGATGGCGCCGGTGGACTAGGCCGGGGTGTTCTCCGGCGGTAGTGGGCCAGACCCAGTAAGAGACTGAGCGTGGCGACGAAGAAGAAGACCCCGGTCGGAAGCGCACCCGCGAAGTAAATTCGTGTGAGCTTGGAAAGTCCTCTCAGGCCAAAAGGGAGCACGATGAACCCGATCACTACAGAGACGAGAACCGCAAAGATCATAGTCCACAGCATTCGGCGGCGGTAGATCGCCCAGAGAAGAAGGCCGAGAATGACGGCGAGGACGAACGCTCCGGTGGGAAGCGTGAGGAAAAAGTCAAGGTCATTTGGAAGCCACATCATGACGAACCCGACCACTAAGGAGACAGGGACCGCGAAGATCGTGGTCCACAACATACTGCGGCGATCGGTCGCCCAGACGAGCCCGAGGAGCAGGCCGAACGTCACGGTGGCGAAGCAGAGCGCTCCGATGAAGAACGCCGGCGGGGCGTGCCCCTCGCCAAGGGTAAGGCCAGTACCCACCGTGACGACCAAGGCCG
Organism: bacterium; assembly: GCA_035945995.1. Lineage (NCBI taxonomy): Bacteria > bacterium. The sequence continues at coordinate 10,811 of DASYZR010000093.1, read as the reverse complement.
CGGAGGAGACGAGGACCGCGAGGATCATTCTCCACATCGTTCCATGAAGCACCGCGATGAGGCCGACCGCCCACAAGACGATAAGCGCGAAGATCGCCGTTGCATACATTGTCTTTGACCCCCGCCTGAGCCCAACCGGATCGCTTCCGCGCCCGTCGCCTTGGCCGGTGCCGGGAGTTTATCATCGCTGGCCGGGAGGTACGATCTTCGTGCCCACTCTACCATTGCCTCGGCAGTGCCCGCGTCGGTCGAAGGTCCTATAGACGCTGCACTCGACAGTTCAACGGCCGCCCCCACCGCATGCTCCCAGGAGTTTGTCCGTCATGTTGGTATGATATTCGTGCTCGTCCCAATTGTCGCGCGGCGGGAGCACGCGACGGTCGGGTGGAAGAAGGGATGCCGATGGGGACAAATGCCATCGAAATTCGCCTGGCACATCTCGAGGGCGCCTACGAACAGGTCGACCGGCGCCTCATCGCGATAGAGGGACGCCTCGGCGACCTCGATCGCAACATCGACGCCGTCTTTTTCCGCCTCGTCACGCTGATGCTCGGCACCTGGATCACCCTGATGCTCGCCGTGCTCTTCGCCCGCCGGTAGCGTCGCGCCGCGATGGAGTACTTCCTCGGCCTTGACGGCGGTGCATCCGGCACGACCTGCGCCGTGGCCACCTCGGACGGCGCGGTGGTCGGCATCGGGCATTCTGGCCCGAGCAATCACATTCTGGCGCCGGGCGGGCGCGACCGGGCGCGGGGGGCCGTGACCGGCGCCGTCGGCCAGGCCCTCGCCGCGGCGGGCCTCGGGCCCATGACGTTTCGGGCGGCGCAGTTCGGGATGACCGGCATTACGCGCGGCACCGAGCAGGCCCGCGTCTTCGGTGAGGTGGTCAAAGACGCGCTCGGCGCCGCCATCGTCCTGGTGGAAAACGACGCGGTCATCGCCTGGTCCGCCGCGCTGGCCGGGCGGCCCGGCGTGATCGTGATCGCCGGCACCGGATCGGTCGCGTTCGGTGAAGACCCAGGCGGGCGGCAGGCCCGGACCGGCGGCTGGGGATACATCTTCGGCGACGAGGGCAGCGGCTTCGCCCTCGGCTGCGGCGCGGTGCGTGCCGCCCTGCACGCCCGCGACGGAACCGGCCGCTCCACCATCCTGACCGCGCGGCTGCCGGAGGCGGTTGGGATGCCGCTCGCCGACGTCCCGATGGCCTTCTACGAAGGACGGATCGATCGGTCCCGCATCGCCACGCTCGCCCGCGCCGTCACCAGGGCCGCCGCCGAGGACGATGAGGTGGCACGGGAGCTCGTCGAGGAAGGCGCCGCGGCCCTGGCCCGCCTCGTCGCCGCGGTGATCGCCCAGCTCCAGTGGCCGGAAGGACCGGTCCCGGTCGGGCCGGTCGGCGGAGTCTTCGAGGCCGGCCCCACGGTCCTCCGGCCCCTCGGCCGCGCGCTGGCCCGCCTGGCGCCGTCTGCGGTACTGGTTCCGCCGCAATTCGCGCCGGCCGTCGGCGGCGTCCTGCTCGCGATGCGGGCCGCCGGGGTGGAGTTGAGGCCGCAGATTCTCGCGTTGCTGTCGGCCACCTGGCAAATGCGCGTGGCCGGCGTGCCGGCCGGCGTCTGAACCGCCGGCGCCGCGCCGTGAGCCCCTCCGTCCCCCCGCTCCTCGCCTCCCTGCGCGGCCGCCTGATCGTCTCGTGCCAGGCGCCCGCGCCGAGCCCCCTTCGCCGCCCCGACATCATCGCGGCGCTCGCCGAGTGCGCGGTGCTGGGCGGCGCCGCCGGGATCCGGATCGACGGGCCGGACGACGTCGCCGCGACGCGGGCGCGGGTGCGGGTGCCGATCGTGGGTCTGTTCAAGCAGCGCACCGGCTCGCCGGTCTACATCACACCGACCTTCGAAGCCGGGCAGGCCGTCGCCCGGGCGGGAGCGGCAATCGTCGCCGTGCAGGCCACGCGGGAGCGCGCGACGCACGCCGAGCCGCTCGGGCCCCTGATCGAACGGCTCCACGCGGAGTGCCGTGTGCTCGTCATGGCGGACGTGTCGACGCGCGACGAAGGGATGGCGGCCGAAGCCGCCGGCGCCGATGTGGTGGCGACGACCATGGCGGGCTATACTCCGCACAGCCGGCAACTGGCCGGTCCTGATCTCGAGCTCGTCGAGGACCTCGCGGCCGCGCTGTCCGTCCCGCTCATCGCCGAGGGACGGATTCACACCCCCGAGGACGCGGCGGCCGCGAGGCGTGCGGGAGCGTGGGCCGTCGTCGTCGGCCGCGCGATCACGATGCCGCAGGCGATCACGGAGCGCTTCGCCCGCGCCGTCGAGGCCGCGGGCTGACGCACCGTGCCGGCGGCGACGGAACCCCGGGCCCGGCCGGCGACCTAGCGGTCGACCCTCGGCCCGCGCCGGCGGACCGCCGGTGCCGCTCCTGCCCGCCGCACGCCGGCGGCCGCGGCGAGGCGCTTCCGGTCGAATACGACAATCTGCTCGCGGCGCACGTCCGCGATCTCCGCGCGCCGCCAGCCGGCGAGAATCCGGCTCACCGTATACGGGGTCGTCCCGATCATGTCGGCCAGATCCTGTCCCGACAGGGCAAGCCGGACCGTGACTCCCCCGCGGGCCGTCGTACGGCCGAGGGATCTCGCGAACCGCAACAGCAACCGCGCCAGGCGCTGCTCGACCGGTAAGGTTGCCAGATCCTGCGCGCGATAGCGCTCGCGCTGCATCTCGTGCGCCAGCACGCGGATGGTGTTCAAGGACAGCCCCGGATCGGTCAGCATTGCCTGCAGCACGGTCGCGGAATCCCACGCCAGCGCGCGGGAATCCTGAACGGCCTGCGCCGACGCCGTCCGGGGCGTCCCTCCGAGGGCACCAACGTGGCCGAACGGCTCGGTCGGCACCGCCACCCCGAGAATCGCGCTCCGCCCGTCGGGGTCGGTCCGGACCAGCTTGACCTCTCCCTCCGTCAGCACATAGAGATGGGTCGACGGCTCGCCCTGGTGAAAATAAAACCCCCCGGCGCCCACACGGCGCTCCGTTGCCGACGCCAGGAACCGTTGGAGATCCGCCCGCGCCATGTTCTGGAACATGGCGCTGAGGCTCACATACACGTGGTCGCCGGCGATCACCTTCGCGTGGTTCTGGATGATGCGCCGGAGCATGGCGGGGTCAAACCGCGTCCGCCGGTACAGACACGCCAGCGTCAACGGAGCCGGCGCGTCCGCCGCGTCAATAGACCCCGGACCGTCAGGGGTTTACGCGCGCGTACACCGCCGGGATCGCTGCGGAGCGCTCCGGATCGAAATTCCCGAGCGCCGGGACGCTCTCCGGGCGCGTGGTCGACACGGGAGTACCGCTGGTTACCGCGGACTTCAGCCGCGAAGGACGAAGCGCGCTGGCGCAGCGCGACGAGTATCGTGCGGTCGGGCCGCTCGCGCTCGTCCCGATGCGCTCCGAGGAAGGCATCATCGGCACGCTGTGCGTGGCGCGCCTGAAGGCGTCGGGCGGGACGGCGTTCACCGCCGCGGAGGCCCGACTGCTCGAAGGGATCGCCGAAGTCGCCGGCACCGCGATCCGGCGTGCGTCGCTCTACCAGAGCCTCCAGGACGCGTACGTCCAGATGGTCATCGCGCTCGCGCACGCCATCGAGACGCGCGACGCCTATACCGCGAGCCACAGCGCGCGGATGGTGGCCTTGGCCACCCGCGTCGCCCGTGAGCTCGGCTGTTCGGCGCAGGACATCGAGGACGTTCGCTGGGCCGCCCGGCTGCACGATATCGGCAAGATCGGCGTGAGCGACGCGGTGCTGCGCAAGCCGACCATCCTCACGGCGAAAGGGTGGGCGGTCATGGAGCAGCACCCGTGCTCGGAGAAAACATTCTCAACTCCGTCGAACGGATGCGTGGGGCGGCCAAGTTCGTCCGGCATCACCAGGAACGGTGGGACGGGACCGGCTACCCGGACAAACTGCGGGGCGAGGCGATTCCCCTCGGCGCCCGCATCCTGGCCGTGGTGGACGCCTACGGAGCGATGACGGAGACCCGTCCGTACCGGCCGGCCCGCACCCACGCGGAAGCGGTCGAGGAAATCAGACGCTGCGCCGGCACGCGGTTCGACCCGCGGGTGGCCGCGGTCTTCTGTGCGGTGGTCGAGCGCGGCGAGGACGGCCCCTCCGTCTCTGCGGCGTCCGATGGGCCTCCCGGCGGCCGCCGGTCTTAGCGCTCCACGAACAGCGGATTCGTCCAGGCCATCCCGCCGTCCGGGGCCACGACCTCGATCCGTAGATACCGCTCGCGCCCGCGCAGCGTGTAGGACGCCTCGCGGAGCGGCGGGCCGTCCGCCCGGATGCGACGGCCCCACCGATGATCACACATGAACCGCACCTCGCGGGCGCCGGGCGGGGCGATCTGCACCACCGCGGTGTCGCCGTCAAAGGTCACGTCGTCGAGCGCCGCGCCGGTGGACGCATAGAACGCGCCGGTCGCGAGTCCGGCGGTCACGGACTCGGGCGTGAGGGTCTCCGCCCGCAGCACCGTCCAGCCGCGCCCGTGATCGTCGATCCGCCAGTGCGCGTCATCGTTGGCCGCCCCCCACAGCGGCCGGCGGCGGGTCAGGCAGTCGTCCCAGTGCACGCCGCTGTGCCCCTTGCCGATGTCGACGTCGGTGTTGGCGTTGTAGACCTCGATCCCGGCGACGTCGCGGAGCGGTATCAGGTCCTCGGCCACCAGCCCGCTCCAATAGGGATGCGCGACGAACACGACCGCCCCGGCGGCGCGGAGCCGGTCGATGACGGCCTGCACCGGCATCGCCTGACGGGCCGCCGCGTCGCTGGGAAGATCGATCATCACGCGAAGACCGATGCCGAGCAGATGAAACGACGTGCCGACCCCGGACCGGCCGGCGTCCACCTCGATCCCAGGCACGAGCACCAGAGGCGCCGCGGGGACGCCTCCCGCGGCCGCCGATCCCGGCGCCTGCGCGAGGGACGGGGGCGCGGCGGTGATGCGGTTGTGGTCCGTCAGGGCGAGAAAATCGTAGCCGCGTCCGGCGTACCAACCCACCACGTCTTCCACGGAGCAGGCCCCGTCGGACTCCGTCGTATGGCAGTGCCAGACGCCGCGGTACCAGCGTCCCGGCCGCGCGAAGGGGTTGAGGAGGCGGCTCAGTCCCGCGCCTCCTGCGCCCAGCCGCGCGACCGCTCGACGGCGCGCCGCCAGCCGGCGTAGCGCGCGTCCCGCTCCGCCGCCGGCATGTGCGGCTCGAACGTTCGGTCCGCGGACCAGTGGCGGCCGACCGCGTCGAGCGAGTCCCACACGCCCTGGGCGAGCCCCGCGGCGTAGGCGGCGCCGAGCGCCGTCGTTTCCGCGACGGCCGACCGCACGACGGGAACGCCGAGCAGATCCGCCTGGAGCTGCATCAGCACGTCGTTGCGGGAGGCGCCGCCGTCGACGCGCAGCGCCGGGAGCCGCAGGCCGGTGTCGCGCTGCATCGCGTCGACGACGTCGCGGGTCTGGTAGCAGATCGCTTCGAGCGTCGCCCGCACGAGGTGCGCGCGGGTCACGTAGCGCGTCAGCCCGACGATGATCCCCCGCGCCGTCATGTCCCAGTAGGGCGCGAAGAGCCCTGAGAACGCCGGCACAAAGTACGCGCCGCCGGCATCGGGCACGGACGCGGCGAGACCGGCCGTCTCCTCGGCGGTGCGGATCATGCCCACGTCGTCGCGCAGCCACTGCACCGCCGCGCCGGCAATGGCGATCGAACCCTCGAGCGCGTAGGCCACGTCGGCGGGGAACGCATAGCCCACCGTGGGCACCAGCCCGGCGGCGCTGCGGACCGGTGCGCGGCCGGTGTGCTGCAGCAGAAAGCATCCGGTGCCGTAGGTGTTCTTGGTGTCGCCCGCCCGGTAGCACGCCTGGCCGACGAGCGCGGCCTGCTGGTCCCCGAGCGCGCCGCACACCGGGACCGCGGCGCCGAGCGGTCCGTCCCGGCGCGTGATCCCGTAATGCCCGCTGCTCGGACGGATCTCGGGCAGGATCGCCGGCGGAATGCGGAGCACGGCGAGCGCCTCGGGGTCCCAGGCGCGCGTCTCGAGATTCATGAGCATCGTGCGCGAGGCGTTGGTGGCGTCGGTCACGTGGACCCCGCCGTCCGGGCCGCCCGTGAGCCACCAGATCAGCCACGTGTCGATCGTCCCGGCGCACAGATCGCCGCGGCCGGCGTGCGCGCGGGCGCCGGGCACGTGGTCGAGCAGCCACGCCAGCTTGGTCGCCGAGAAGTACGTGGCCACCGGCAACCCGGTGCGCGCGGTGATCGTCTCCGCCGCCCCGTCCCGGATCAGCCGGTCACACTGCTCGCGGGTGCGGGTATCCTGCCAGACGATCGCGGGATAGATCGGCCGGCCGGTCGCCCGGTCCCACACCACGATTGTCTCGCGCTGATTTGCGATGCCGAGCGCGGCGAGCAGCGGCCGCGACGGGGACCCGGAGGCCGACCGGGAGGCCACGCCGGCGCGGCCGAGGGCCTCGGCGATCACCCGCGCCGTGACCGTCCAAATCTCGTCGGGGTCGTGCTCCACCCACCCCGGCTGCGGGATGATCTGCCGGTGCTCGGCGTAGGCGGCCGCGGCGGGACGGCCTTCGCGGTCGAACAGGATGCACCGTGTCCCGGTCGTGCCCTGATCGATGCCGACGACATAGGCATGAGGCTGCCACGCCGCGCCCGACGGATGCACGGCGGCTACGAGATCCGCATCGTCCGGTTGTACACTCCGATCGCCTGGTCGATGTCGCGCGCGGCATCGTCGAGCGCCCGCTGGGCCGACTTGCGTCCGAGCACCGCCGCCTCGATCGCATCCTCGACGCGCTGCCGGGCCTCGGGGAACACGCCGAGGAGCGCGCCCTGGGTGGCCCGGTTGATCGGGCTGCTGCGGAGCTCGCTGATCGCCGTGAGGAACTGCGGGTTCTTGGCCAGGGTGTCGCTCGCGACCGGCTCGCGATACGCGTCCCGCCGGATCGGGAAATAGCCCGTGCCGGCGTACCACGCCGCCTGCTGCGGCGGCGCCGTGATGAACTTGATGAACTCCCAGGCGGCCTGCTGCTCCGCCGGGGGCCGGTTCTTGAGGATCCACGCGGACGCCCCGCCGACGATGCTGCCCCCGTTCGCCGCCGATGGCGGCTTGGGGAAGTACCCGGTGCCGATCTCGAACCTCCCGCCCGCCTGCGTGAGCAGGCTGCGCAGCACCGCGGTCGAGTCGAAGGTCATGGCGGTCTGCCCGGCGGCGAACGCCCGCTGGCTCGCCGCGGTCGGCCGGCCCGGGTTGGTCGCCACACCGGCCTTCACCATCCGCGCCCACCACTCCAGGATCCGGGGACCGGCTTCTTCATGGTTGAAAACCACCGCGGTTGGAGGCGCGTCCCGGCCGTTCCCGTGGTCCACGTACAGCGCCCCCTGCCGGGCGAGCAGCTGCTCAAAGAACCAGCCGTAGATCGCCAGCGAGATGCCGGAGCGCGTCGCCCCGCTCTGCACCAGCTGCTTGGCGAACGCCTCGATCTCCTCGAACGTCCGCGGCGGCCGGTTCGCGTCCAGCCCCGCCTTCTTGAACAGATCTTTATTGTAGTAGAGGATCGCGCTCGACGTGTTGAACGGCATCGAGTACAGCCGTGCGCCGACGCGGTAGTAGGCGAGGATATTCGGCTCGAGCTGGCCGAGGTCGAGTTTCTCGCGGTCGATGAAGTCCTGCATCGGGACGACGCCCTTGCTGTCGATCATGAACCGCGTCCCGATGTCGTAGACCTGGGCGACGGCCGGCACGGCCGGCGATTGGATCGACGCCCGCAGCTTGTTGACGGCATCGTCGTAACTGCCCTGATACTGCGCGTCCACCTGGATGTCCCGGCGGGACGCGTTGAAGCGGCTGACGAACGCGCGCACGACGGTCTCGCCGAGCCCACCCCCCATGGAATGCCAGAAGACGATGCGTGTCGGCGTCTGCGCGGAGGCGCGTCCTCCTCCGAGCGCCAGCCCGGCCGTCACCGCCCCCGCGCCCCCGAGCACCGCCCGTCTCGTCACCCTCATCGCCATGCCGCTCCCTCCTTTTGTCATCCTTTCACCGCGCCGGCCGTCAGTCCGCGGACGACGTGGCGGTAGCCGAGCACGAACACGGCGGCGGTCGGCAGCACGATGATCACGACCCCCGCCATCACGAGTCCCCAGGACACGACCTCCTGGGCCTGCAGCAGCGCGAGCCCGATCTGCACCGTCCGCATCGCCGTGGAGTTGATGACGAGCAGCGGCCACAGGTATTGGTTCCAGGTCGAGAGGAACGTGTAGATCGCCAGCGTCGCGAGCGCCGGCCGCGCGAGCGGCAGCACGATCGTCCAGAGGAATCGGCGGCGGGAACAGCCGTCGATCCGTGCCGCGTCGGCGAGCTCGCGGGGAATGGTGAGGAAGAACTGGCGCAGCAAAAACGTGCCGAACGCGGTGGCGAGGAACGGCACCACGAGCGCCGTGTAGCTGTTGAGCCAGCCGAACGCGCGGATCGTGAGGTAGTTGGGGATCAAGGTCACCTCGACGGGCACCATCAGCGTGGCCAGGAACGCGAAAAACAGCGCCCGCCGCCCCGGGAAGTCGATGAAGGCGAAGGCAAATGCGGCGAGCGCCGAGGTCAGCAGCTGGCCGAGCGTGACGGCGCCCGCCTGGACGACCGAGTTCAGGAGGAAGCGTCCCAGCGGCGCTTTGGCCAGGGCGTCGGCGTAGTTGGCGAGCGTCGGCGCGTGCGGCCAGAGCGTCGGCGGGTACCGGTCGATCTCGGCCGCCGGCTTGAGACTGGTCGACACCGCAAACAGCAGCGGGAATAGCACCACGAGCGCGAGCGCGATCATCCCCGCGTGCGCCGGCACCCCGCCTGCCCCGCGCCAGACGGGGGGGCCGCCGGCGCGGGAGGCCCCGCTCATTGATACGTCACCCAGCGCTCGAACACCGTGAACTGAAGGGCCGTGAGCATCAGCACAAGCGCGAACAGCACCATCGCCTGCGCCGCGGCCAGGCCGAACCGGAAGTTGAAGAAGGCGTTGCGGTAGATGGAGTACACGATGACGTTCGTCGACTCGACCGGCCCGCCCTGGGTGAGGATGTGGATCTGCCCGAAGGACTGCAGCACGCTGATCGTCGCGACGACACCGAGGAAGAAGAGCGCCGGGGAGATCGCCGGAACCACGACGTGGCGGAAGACGCCCCACGGGCCCGCGCCGTCGATCCGCGCCGCTTCGACGAGCTCCTCCGGCACCCCCTGGAGGGCCGCGAGCAGCACGACCACGTTGAATCCGAGGTCCTTCCATACCGTGGCGGCGGCCACCGCGGCGAGGGCCCACCGCGGATCGGTGAGCCAGCCGATCGCCGGCGCGTGCACAAGGCTCAGCAGGTAGTTGAACATGCCGACATTGGGATCGAGCAGCCAGTCCCAGACGAGCGCCGCCGCGGCGATGCTCACCGCGATCGTGAACGAGTAGGCCGTCCGGTACACGACGATGCCGCGTAGCCGCCGGTTGGCCAGCAGGGCGAGCGGGAGCCCCGCCGCGATGCCGGCCGGCACGGTGTACAAGGCGAAGAGGAAACTCACGCGGAGGCTGTTGAGGAACGAGGGGGAGTCGAACAGGCGCGCGTAATTGCCCGCGCCGGCGTAGACGCCGAGCCCGCCGAACGGATCCGTCTCGTAGAGACTGAGTTGGGCGTTGCGCACCAGCGGATAGAAGACGAAGACGACGAACACCGCGAGCGACGGGGCAAGATACCCGAGCGCCGAGCCGAGCTCACGCCAGGCGCGGACCCGTAGCGCGCGGGCGGCCCGGGAGGACGCGGGGCGACGGGCCGCGGCGGCTTCTAACATATCACCCGGGTCAGGAGCTGGACGTCGTTCGACGTGACGCCGTCGACGCCCCACTCGAGGCAGCGCCGCATCGTCGCTTCGTCGTCGACGGTCCACGGGAAAACGCCGAGTCCCGCGGCGTGCGCCTCCGCCACCAGATCGCCGGTCACGAAGTTCCACGCCGGACACAGCGCGTCGGCGGCGGCCGCGTGCGCGGCCGCCGGCGCGTCGATCAGCCGGGCGCTGTAGATGATGGCCGTCGCGACCTCCTGCGCCACCGCCCGCATCGCCCGCACCGCGTGGTGATCGAACGACATGACCAGTACCGCACGCTCCATCTCGCGGCCCCGCAGGACGGCGGCGATGTCCGCTTCGATGCCGTCGTAGAAGACGGGGCCGTTCTTGATCTCGAGGAGCAGCGGCACCCGTCCGCGCACGAGGTCGAGCACCTCTTCGAGCGCCGGGACCGGCTCGCCCGCAAACGCCTCCGCGAACCAGCGGCCGGCGTCGAGCCGGCGCAGCGCGTCGAAGGTGAACGCGGCGACGGGGCCGCGTCCGTCCGTCGTGCGCTCGACGGTCGAGTCGTGGATGACGACGAGCCGGCCGTCCCGCGTCCGGTGCACGTCGCATTCGACGGCCGCCGCGCCCGCTTCGAGCGCGCGGCGAAAGGCGGCGAGGGTGTTCTCGGGGGCTTCGCGCGGTGCGCCCCGGTGCGCGACACCGAGCCGGCGTCCGCCGGGACGGAAACGCTGCCAGCGATCCGCGGACCCGCTCACCTCAGTCAAGATACACTATGGAAGGTGAAATCCTCTAATCGGAGTGTAGCTCTTGAATTAAGAAAGCGGCGGGTATCACTGCGACCCCGAGCCGGTCTTCTTCCGGGCGCCGCGGCGGCCCCGGCCGGCGCGGGGCACGGTGGAGTCTTCGCCGGCGGGCTCCCCGGCCGCGGCGTCCGC